>NZ_JAWONS010000215.1:0-348 GCF_033342255.1 Clostridium boliviensis | reverse complement strand
GGGAAATGGCCTTTTGATAGGCTCTTAACGCCATTTGGCTCAATCTTCTATGGAAACCGATGTTCCCCAGTCCGATGAGCGATGCGACTTGCAAATGGGTGTCGTCGGCGATTTTCCCGTAGATGAATGCCTGTTTGCCGGCTTGCTCTGCCGCGCCGAAATTTTCCCGGTCGGCCAATAGTTCACAGGCGAGCAGGTGGGCTTGGGATGCGAGCCGGGCGGCATTCTTCTGAAAGGGAGAAGGTTGCCGGGCGAGGAGTGTCGTGTGATGGCAGTAAAGAGGAAGAATTGCCTCAACCTCAAAGGGATGACCCCCGAAGAATAGATCCTGGCAAGCGGCGATTCCGC
>NZ_JAWONS010000214.1:0-753 GCF_033342255.1 Clostridium boliviensis | reverse complement strand
GTAAGAGAAGACCATTCTTGTTTGTCCTCCTCAGGGGGATTGGGGAGAACTAGGGGTTTGCACATTCGCCGGAACAATTGGAACTGAATCATTGCCTCTTCAGTCAATTTTTTTTCGATGTTGCGGCGAACTTCTTCTAAAACATCTGGGGTGGTAAGTATCTGGATCTTTCCCTCTTGTGCAGCTCCCAAAATCCGGGCCGATCCGCCGGCAGGATTCAAACAAGCGGCGATCCAACATGATGCATCCAAGAAAACGCGCAGGTTCTTCCCCATCGCGTTCCCCCCATTCAATCAATCTGATCCTCTTTGGTAAATCGCTCAATTTCTTCCCGGCTGTATTTCCTGAGGTCTTTTTGCCTGGATGGTTGGGTATCCTCTTCAATAAGCTGTTTTCCCTCCAGCAATGCCCGAATAACGGATTCAGGAATCCGCCAGATCCGACCAACCTTAAACCCCGGAAGTCTTTGGTCTTCAAGCATTCGATATATAGTCTTTTCGCTCACATCCAGAATTTCCGCCACTTCCTTCACGGAATAAACGGACTTGTTTTGGACTGACATGCTATATCACCCCTTTATTTGTACTTAAATATACCCTATTGTACCCAATTTCAAGCGTTCCGGAGAAAATCAACCCCAAATTGGGTCTCCATACAGAACAAGTGTTCGTGTATAATAAAGATGAGGTGAGGGCCATGGATCGAGAAAATAAACTGTGGGAAGGACATCGGGTAATTTTACCCGAGCATCGG
>NZ_JAWONS010000213.1:0-999 GCF_033342255.1 Clostridium boliviensis | reverse complement strand
GTTGATCGACCGGGAGGCCCGCCGGGGTTGGAAGATCCTCGCCGACCATGTGAACCGAATGGATGATGCCCTGAAACGGCGCATCCGGGTCAGCGAGCTGGGGGCGGTGGAGAAAAAGGCCCTCCGGGATCTGTTGATCAGCCACGATGAAAAAATGTGGGACAACTCTCCGGAAGAACTGAAACAGGCGCTGGCCGTTGACGATCAAAAATGAAAGCTGTGTGAACAATTCGGCCGTTGTCTTGTTTCTTGCTGCATTGGACAGTACACTGATGGTAAGTTGACGTGGTGTCTGCCTTCGAAAAGAGGGGAGACCAATCGTTTCAACACCGGTTCCGCCGATAACGGGTGGAAGCGGGAGCCACGTCATCGGAATACCATCGAGCTAGGACACCGAAGCGGCGGGCATATGCCCGCCGCTTCGGTTTTTGTGGGGGTCTGACGGTCCCTTGAGACCCGGGGCGGAGGTCAAAATCCGGCCCCGGCTCGATGGACCGGAAGGAAGGACTTGATAGAATGAAGGCAGCCGACGTCGGTTCCCGGCGGTCAAAGGGGTGAGGGAGCCCGGTTTGGATATGGTCGGCAAGGCGAAAAAGCTCGGGCGATCCTTACCGATATCCGGGCGGATTTGCGGACATGCGCGTCGAGGCTCAGTCCCCTATTGCCGGATCTCCCGAGGCGCGGGCAAGCGGTTCCGGGTCGAAAAGGCGCTTTTCCGACCAGGATGAGATACCGTTTTATGCCTCCGACATCAGATTGGATACGGAACGAGATGCGGGCGGAAGTGTGATAACGCGATATGGGAGGGGTTTGTCGGCACGCCGGCTAGATCCGATTTGCGCCCCTCCACGAATAATTTTTCCATCATTGAAAATATTGAATGAATTTCATGGTTTGATCCAATCCGGGATTCGGCACGCTGATCGTCTCGACAAACCGCAGCAACCCAAAGGGCGGATTGAAAAGGGGGTTGCGTGAAGGTAAAATTTTCGTATGATT
>NZ_JAWONS010000212.1:0-384 GCF_033342255.1 Clostridium boliviensis | reverse complement strand
CCAAGTTACGGATAAACAATTACGGCAGTTGTCCGATCTTGTTTATGAACCAATTTATGATATTAAAGATAAAGATCTAGATGACATTTTTGGGAAAGATAACGGTGAAATAATTGATCGCATAGATATGTCAAACGGTTTCGAGGCTATAGCTGTTAAAAACAAGGTGACCAATGAAGTGGTTATTGCATTTCGAGGATCTGATTTTGAAGATAAAGGCATTGATTGGTGGGGGCAGAATCTTTCTATCTGGCAACAATTTAAAGGTCCTCAGGTTGACGATGCTGATCGTTTTATTGAGAGGGTGCTAAACTCAGAAGATGCTAAAGGTTTGACTATTATTTTAACTGGTCACTCAAAGGGCGGGTTTCATGCGGAAGATGG
>NZ_JAWONS010000211.1:0-655 GCF_033342255.1 Clostridium boliviensis | reverse complement strand
CGGTGGGGACGTTTCCCATCCTGCGCTACGGAACCGAAGAGCAGAAGAAGAAGTACGTCACCCGCCTGGCCCGGGGGGAATACCTGGGCGCCTTCGCCTTGACCGAACCCCACGCCGGCTCCAACGCGGCGGCGATCCGGACCCGGGCCACAAGGGTCGGAGACAAGTACATTTTGGACGGTAGCAAAATTTTCATCACCAATGCAAAAGCGGCGGACGTATATATCACCTTCGCCGTCACCGATCCGGAAAAGGGGGCCAAGGGGCTCACCGCCTTTATCGTGGAGAAGGATACGCCGGGCTTTACCGTCGGGAAGAAGGAGAAGAAGATGGGGCTCGGCGGGTCCAATACCTGCGAGCTGATCTTTGAACGGGCGGAGGTCCCCGCCGAAAACCGCCTCGGGGAGGAAGGCCAGGGCTATGAAATCGCCCTGTCCAACCTGGCCGGCGGTCGGATCGGCATCGGGGCCCAGGCCCTCGGCATCGCGACGGCGGCGCTGGAACAGGCTACGGCCTATGCCAAGGAGCGGGAGCAGTTCGGCAAACCGATCGCCGCCCAGCAGGCCATCCAGTTTAAGCTGGCGGATATGGCGACGCGGGTGGAGGCGGCCCGCCTCCTGGTCTACCGGGCCGCCTGGCTCCGGCAGCAGGGACA
>NZ_JAWONS010000210.1:0-368 GCF_033342255.1 Clostridium boliviensis | reverse complement strand
TACCAAATCGCTGGCGCGATGGCTAGCCTAGGTACTTTGTTTCCCCTACATTTTCTCTAATCCAAAGTTTTTCTCTTCTTTTGAAAAAAATAGTAGCGGTTATTAAATATATGTTTTATTGTTGAGTTACCCCTAACTTAACTATAAACATGATTTAAACCACCACTACTATCATGCCTATTATACTACGCGGTTTCAAACTCAACAATTATATATTTCAAATTCGTGCACCTCCAATGAAGTGTTTTTGTTTCCATTCCATTCCAACACTACATTTTAGGAGGATTTTTCTATGCAAAAATATTTAGATACTTACAGACAAATGATTTCTCTCCGTGGTCTTACCGACCACACCATCAAGTCTTATT
>NZ_JAWONS010000209.1:0-459 GCF_033342255.1 Clostridium boliviensis | reverse complement strand
GACTGGTGATACCGGACCTACTGGCGACACCGGGCCGACTGGTGATACCGGACCGACCGGACCGACCGGCGATACTGGACCGACTGGTGATACCGGACCTACTGGTGATACTGGGCCGACCGGCGATACCGGACCTACTGGTGATACCGGACCGACTGGTGATACCGGACCTACTGGCGACACCGGGCCGACTGGTGATACAGGACCGACCGGACCTACTGGTGACACCGGACCTACTGGTGATACCGGACCGACCGGCGATACCGGGCCGACTGGTGATACCGGACCGACTGGTGATACCGGACCTACTGGCGATACTGGACCTACTGGTGATACTGGACCTACCGGACCGACCGGCGATACTGGACCGACTGGTGATACCGGGCCTACTGGTGACACCGGACCGACCGGCGATACCGGACCTACTGGTGATACTGGGCCGACTGGTGATACCGGACC
>NZ_JAWONS010000208.1:0-580 GCF_033342255.1 Clostridium boliviensis | reverse complement strand
TGGGGAACCCATCGTAAAGGAAGGGGATTATGGAAGAGATTCTCGCCATCACGTCCATCGATCAATGGGAAAGGTTGCTCCGAGACCACCGTGCACGCGGAGGCCGATTGCTGCTGTTGAAACACAGCACGGCTTGTCCGATCAGCGCCGCTGCCCTCGAAGAGGTGCGCGCCTTTTCCCGGGAGAAGCCGGCCGGGCTTCAAATGGCGATGGTGCTGGTGATCGAGCACCGGAGGGTTTCCGATGCGGTCGCGGAACGTTTTCACGTGCAGCACCAATCGCCCCAGGTTCTTCTGATCGAGGGCGATCGCGTCCAGTGGCACACTTCCCATGGGAACATTACCCGGGACCAATTGTGGAAAGTTTTTTCGGACAAGCCGGGTGAAAAATAATGGAAAATTAACGCCGGCTATGGCTTTTTGACCGAAGGTTTGATTACAATCGGCAACGAAAGTTCCGACAGATGCAGGAGGGTACCAATGAGTTCCAAAACGGATGTGTCCAACAGTAGGAAGTTTGTAACGGATGAATTTATGGAGCGGATTCAACAGCATCGGCGATATTTATATCATATTGCCTA
>NZ_JAWONS010000207.1:0-366 GCF_033342255.1 Clostridium boliviensis | reverse complement strand
GATGCCCTCCGGGAACACGACGATGCATTCCGTGCACATCTTCCACAGGGTCCGGGTAAAGCGTTGTTCATCCAAATCGTGATTGAACGACATGGCCACCAAATGGGTGGGATGGGTATGCATGATGACCCGATGCGACGGATCCCGCCTCGAGCGAACGATGTGGCTCATCAGATGGGTGGGAAGCTCGCTGGTGGGGCGGCCGCCATCGGCCAGCCCCCACAACAGCTCGGCCCCTTTCCCGTCTTCATGGATCCGCAACAGTCCCAGGGAGCCTTCCAGATCATCCTTGATATTTTTGAAGTACTTTCCCGACCCGGTGATCAACAGATACCGGTTGGCCAGTTCGTTCACCGGAAAATCCAG
>NZ_JAWONS010000206.1:0-11297 GCF_033342255.1 Clostridium boliviensis | reverse complement strand
TGGGAAGTGATGTTTCGGAGATAGTGGTGGCATGGTGAGGCTGGTGTGACCCAGGAACTTCTAGAGCGCGGTATCCTCCATTCCATCCAGGTTTCAAAATACATTTCCAAGGTGGCAGCATTATCCTCAAAGAAATGATCATATAACTTTTCAATTAACCCTTCGTATGTATTGCTAGCACCAGCGGAGGTTTAGCCGGACAGGATTGGAATGTAATTCAGCAACCGATTCAGACCAGTGAAGGAATAATAATATCGGGATTTCAGGCAAACATAAAGGAATCAGATAAGAAAGTGTTAGGGGGCGTTACAAACGTTACTTAATGCCGGCAATATGACCGAACTCGGTAAGGCAATTGATACATGTTCCCATGAGCGTATGCTGGTATGAGGGGCTTATTGACACAGAAATGTTACTAATGAAAATGAAAGACTATGTGTTTTTATGAAATGATTCTGTTTTAGCATTGAAGTATGTGCATTGCTTGGGTATAATAAAAGTAAGTAAAAATCTGCGCAGGGAGAAATATGTAAATGACTGTTTCAGAAAGTTTGAAAGTAGTAGAAGATTTTGCAGCTTCTAAAGACAAAAGTATCCACAGACAGATCAGTATAATGTCCTGATATTTGGCGGCTTTCTCACGGAACGCTAATCTGACATAGACATAGGTATTTTCTCATGATACCCAGCTTTGCTGCAGGAAAATGTTATAATGAAAAAGTTAATTTCAATAAACGGTTTATATCTCATGAAGATTGGCTGAAATACAGAAAACAGGGAATCGGCTGGTCTTATGCAGGTGTTATTCAATAGATAGATTTTTATGGACTAGAGTGTAGAAGGGAGAATGTCTTATGTACTTATTAAACTCATTTACAGTAAAAAGCATGACTCTGCGCAACCGTATCGTTATGCCCCCGATGTGTATGTACAGTGCCGGTACCGATGGTATGCCAAATGAATTTCATTTTACCCACTATACCTCCCGTGCGGTTGGCGGAGCGGGGCTGATAATTATGGAGGCCACCGGTGTCTTACCGTGGGGACGTATATCTGATCATTGTTTGGGACTTTGGAATGATAATCAGGTAAAAGCGCTTGCTCCAATTATTGCCGCCTGCCAGAAACAGGGAGCAAAAATGGCGATTCAGCTTAATCATGCGGGGCGCAAATGTGGAGCCCAGGAAAAAGCAATATACGCCCCCAGTGCGATTCCGTTCAGTAAGGATTCTCCCATGCCCCTTGAGATGACGGAAGAGGATATTCAGGATACGGTTAGTGCATTTCGCAGCGCAGCTGCACGGGCAGCTGAAATCGGTTTTGATGCGATAGAAATTCATGGTGCCCATGGCTATCTCATCAGCGAATTCTTGTCGCCGTTGACAAACCATCGAACAGATGGTTATGGTGGATCAACGGAAAAACGATGCCGTATACTGATTGACATACTAAAGGCAGTACATGAGGTTTGGCCAGATGAAAAACCGGTTTTATTGCGTGTATCTGCTGAAGATTATGAACCCGATGGCATGCATAAGGAAGAAATGTCTGAAATTATTGAGTTGGTGAAGTCCTATATTGACGTGCTGGATGTAAGTACAGGCGGAGTTGTGCCCACACCGCCGACAGCAATCTATCCAGGATACCAGGTAAAAATTGCCGAGTGGCTGAAACAAAAATGCGGTTTGCCTGTGGCTGCGGTTGGTCTGATTACGGACCCGCATCAGGTTGAGGAAATTCTGGGGGGAGGACGGGCAGATCTGGTTGCTTTAGGCCGTGAACTTCTGCGTGATCCTTACTGGGTACTGCATACAGCTCGGGATTTAGAAGTCGAATATCCGTGGCCGGAGCAGTATCTGCGTGGTTTTCAGGCAAGAAAATAATGCATGAAAGATAATGTGTTGTCGGCGGGTATTCTTATTACGAAGTATAAATTAAAAAATTGGTCGGTGCTGCGTTCGTTATTAATTACTGCGTTTCTACAGTTAAAATGCGGATTTGTTTGTTGTGCTTATGAATGCAAGAACCTCAAAATATATATATTATTACTAAAAAAGTGCAATATGGGACGATGCAATTATTGAAAATATAAAAAAGGCATTGACAAGAAGAATAAACAATTGTATATTTAGATTCAGGAAACCGTTTTCCGAAGGAGGCTATTTGATGGTATCTATAAATGATGTGGCGAAAAAGGCAGGGGTAGCAAAATCAACGGTCTCTAAGGTTTTAAACAATTATTCTCTGGTGAGTGAAGAGACCAGATTAAAGGTGGAAAAAGTTGTTGAAGAGTTGGGATATGTACCGAACTCAGTTGCCATATCCCTCTCTAAAAAGGAATTTAACCGGGTAGGGCTGATTGTTGATATCCGGCATAATAGTGAGTTTGTCGAAGAAATCAATATGCAGCATCTGACAGGCGCTTTTGAAAAAGCGAAAGAATATCGCATAGAAGTGGTAACATTTTTTAGTTCCCAGTTTGAAGAGATGAACTACAAAGAGGTTACTAATTTTTTGAAATCCCAAAGGATTAATTGTTTGATTATATATAATTTATCTATAGAAAATAAAAACATATATAAGATTATTGAGAAGCAAGAGTTTTTTTGTGTTTTGGTTGACTCACCCATCACCAATGCAAGAACTTCATCTGTATCCATCGATCACTTTCAGGCACAGTATGATGTGGCGAAGAAGACCTTTGATGAGAATGAATACATTAATCATGTGCTTTATATTGCGGGCGGTGCAGGTGGATACATAACCAACCGGAGATTAGAGGCTATGAAGAAGCTCCAGGAGGAGTATCATTTTGAATTAATTATACAGTATGGTGATTTTAATGAATATAAAGCAAGAGAGATCACACAAAAGTATGCTTCCAGGATCAATGTGGTTGTATGTGCATCAGACTTAATGGCAATCGGTGCGGTATTTGCATTGAGGGAGATGGATTTATTCCGTCCTGTATGCGGTTTTGACGGTATTCGATTAATGGGTTATACCCAAATAGCTATGAATACAGTGAAACAGGATTTTAACAGGAAGTCTAAGCAGGCTTTTGATGAACTCAAGAAATTGCTTAATGGAGAAATGGGCAGACATGTCCTGGTGCCTTATGAGCTATGTAAAATTAATTATATGGATGTTATTCAGAAATAGGGGTAATATCAATATAATTTTTTTTCAGAATACGGAAACCGTTTTCCGTAAAAACTGCAGCCAATTTGCTAGAAAAGGAGAAGCTGTTATATGAGAGAAGCAGGAATGTTATTACCTTTATCGTCGCTGCCGTCCAATCATGGAATCGGAGATATGGGCAGGTATAGTTATGAATTAATAGATTTATTGGAAAAAAGCGGATTTCATATATGGCAGATCCTGCCGTTAAATCCCTTGGGGTATGGTAATTCGCCCTATCAGCCCTACTCTTCTTTTGCAGGAGATGAGATCTATATCAGCCTGGAAGAGTTGTTTTTAGAAGGTTTATTAAAGAAAGAACCACCAAAATTTATGGAGCACAGTTCCTGTGTGGATTATGAAAAAGTAAGGGCATTTAAAGGGCTTTATTTAAAAAAAGCATTTGAACACTTTATACCGACGAGAGAGTATAAGGATTTTGCCGCACAGGAATGGGTGTACGTATATGCAGTTTTCCTTACCTTGAAAAAGCAGAATCACCTAAAATGTTGGAATGAATGGAGCATGGAACAAAAAGAATGGATCAGGGATAAAAAGTATGACATCTCTGCTTACAACAAGGAAATTAAGTATGAGATGTTTGTACAATACCAATTCTATAAACAATGGATGAAATTAAAGAATTATGCCAACAATCATGGGATCAAGATTATGGGAGATATTCCGTTCTATGTCGGAATCGATTCTTTGGATGTATGGATTAATCAGGAATGTTTCTTACTGGATTCAGATGGAAGACCGGTCTTTATCGCAGGGGTACCGCCGGATTACTTTAGCGAAACTGGACAAAGATGGGGGAATCCGATTTATGATTGGGAATACCTAAAGGAAACTAACTATGGCTTCTGGATTGACCGTATTGCATATAACAGTAAACTTTTTGATTACATTCGAATTGATCATTTCAGGGCGTTTGATACTTATTGGAGCATTCCTTCTACCTGTGATACGGCGGTTGAAGGAAAATGGATTGAGGCACCTGGTTATGAAGTCTTTGACTTGATCAAAGAAAAATTTCCCCGGCTGGAAATCATTGCAGAAGATTTGGGAGATTTACGAAAAGAGGTACATGTATTAAAGAATCATTATCAATTAAAGGGAATGAAGATTATACAGTTTACTTTTGATCCGAAGGAAAATAACAATGACTTTGAAGATGTACGCAATATGGTGATCTATACAGGAAGCCACGATAATCAGACAATTCGCGGCTGGTATACTTCACAGGAAGAAGAAACCCAGGCTGCAATCAGAGAAAAATTAGAAAAGCTTGGTTATAAGGATAAGACCATTTCAAAGCGTTTCCTTAAATTAACCTTTGACAGTATTGCAGACATTGCCATTGTTCCGGTACAGGATGTGATTGACCTGGGAGATGAAGGCAGAATCAATACACCGGGTACACTGGGGTCCCCTAACTGGGAATGGAAGTTAAAAAGCTTTGACGAGTTCAAACAGGAAATTAACAGTATCAGGGATCTGATACGAAGAAGTAATCGGTTAGCTAAATAGCACAAACTATTTAGGACTTGAAACTGGAGGTTAGCAGGTATTCTTGAAAGGTGTGGTAGTTGTAATGTTAGAAAAAAAGGTTCAGGATCGATACGGAAAAAAACTTCAGGAATGCAGTAATGAGGAAATCTACTTGGTGCTTTTGGAAATGACAAAAAGCATGGCAGATCAAAAGCAGGGGGAAGAGAGTAAGAAGAAGGTTTACTACATATCGGCTGAGTTTTTGATCGGTAAGTTATTATCCAATAACTTAATCAACTTGGGTATTTACGATAAAGTGAGAAGGGAATTGGTTCAAAATGGAAAATCAATTACAGAAATCGAGAATGTAGAATTGGAACCGTCTTTGGGTAATGGCGGTCTGGGAAGACTGGCTGCTTGTTTTCTGGATTCCATTGCCAGCCTTGGATTAAGCGGCGACGGTATTGGATTAAATTACCACTTAGGGTTATTCCGTCAGTTATTTAGTGAGAATCTGCAAAAGGAAACCACAAACCCATGGATTACCAGAGATAGCTGGTTAACAAAGACAGGCACTTCATATACGGTTACCTTCAAAGACTTTTCAGTCACTTCAACGTTATATGATATTGCAGTAACTGGTTACCAGAATCGAACCAATTACCTGCATTTGTTTGACGTTGATACAGTGGATGAGTCCATTGTAAGAGAGGGGATTTCCTTTGACAAAGAGGACATCAGGCGAAATCTTACTCTGTTCTTATACCCGGATGACAGTGATGAGAAGGGGGAATTGCTTAGAATTTACCAACAGTACTTTATGGTAAGCAATGGGGCACAGATGATTATTGAAGAATGTGAGAAAAAGGGAAGTTCATTAAAGGATTTAAATGAATATGCGGTAATTCAAATCAATGATACCCACCCAACCATGATCATTCCTGAACTGATCCGTTTACTGACACAGAGGGGAATTAACATAGAGGAAGCGATCCAGATAGTTTCTAAGACCTGCGCTTATACCAATCATACAATCTTAGCGGAGGCTTTGGAAAAATGGCCAATTCGGTATTTAGAAAAGGTAGTGCCTCATCTGCTTCCCATTATTGAAGTACTGGATCAAAAGGTCAGAAGTAAATTTGATGATCCATCTGTATATATCATCGACAGTGAGAACCGGGTGCACATGGCTCACATTGATATCCATTACGGCTTTAGTGTAAACGGTGTTGCAGGCCTGCACACGGAAATCCTGAAACAGAATGAACTCAATAGTTTTTATAAAATATATCCGCAGAAATTTAACAATAAAACCAATGGGATTACGTTCAGGCGCTGGCTGTTGCATTGTAACTATCCATTGACTTCCTTTATCAGCGAATTGATTGATGACGGATTTAAGAAAGATGCAGATCAATTGGAGAAGCTTCTGGCGTTTAAAGAAGACAGCAAAGTATTAAATACATTGCTTCAGATAAAAAATGAGAATAAGAAAGTTCTAAAAGAGTACTTAATGCAGACACAGGGAATTCAGATAAATGAGAACTCCATATTTGATATTCAAATCAAGCGCTTACATGAATATAAAAGACAACAGATGAATGCACTATATATTATTTATAAATATTTGGAAATCAAAAAAGGCAATAAGCCCAAAACGCCGATTACAATCATATTTGGTGCAAAAGCAGCTCCTGGATATGTCATAGCTAAAGATATTATTCATTTGATTTTATGTTTGCAGGACGTGATTTTCAAGGATCCGGAAGTGAATCCTTACCTAAACGTAGTCATGGTTGAAAATTACAATGTTACGTTAGCAGAAAAGCTGATTCCTGCCTGTGAGATTTCCGAACAGATCTCTTTGGCCTCCAAGGAAGCAAGCGGTACAGGGAATATGAAGCTCATGTTAAACGGAGCAATTACCTTAGGAACTATGGATGGTGCCAATGTCGAAATAGCAGATTTGGTAGGGAAAGATAATATTTATATCTTTGGGAAATCGAGTGAAGAAGTCATTGCTCATTACGATAAACATGATTATGCAGCAAAAAAAATTTATGAAAAAGACCAATTGATCCATAATCTGGTTGACTTTATTGTAAGTCAAACCCTGATGGAAGTCGGCAGGAAAGAGTATCTGGAACGCTTACATCATGAACTTATTTCAAAGGATTGGTTCATGTCTTTACTGGATTTGAGAGAGTACATCTCAAAAAAGGAAGAAATCATTGAAGATTATGAAGACCGGGTTAAATGGTCAAAGATGATGTTGGAAAACATCAGTCGTGCCGGGTATTTCTCATCCGACAGAACAATCAGGGGTTATAATCAGGATATTTGGAAATTATCATGAAAATCAAAACTTTTATTAAGGGGAGGTATTTTATGAAAAAAATTTTTTTAGCCTTACTTATGGTCGCTGCAATGGTAGTATCTTCTTCTGCCTGCAGTAAGAATGTTTCAAACAGTGGTACAACTCCGGGAAAGTCAGACTCAACCAAAACGGGGGAAGCAGAGCCTGTAACATTAAAAATATGGGCTCCCGAAAATCAAATTCAGACAGGAACTCTGGATTCTATGACAAAATCCTTCCAGGCATTACACCCTGAATGGAATATTACATTTAATGTTGAAACACAAGGGGAAGACACTTTAAAAGATGAAATATTAAAAGATGTATCAGCAGCCGGTGATGTCTTCTTCTTTGCAAGTGACCAGTTAAATGAGTTAATCAATGCAGGAGCTATTGCCAGACTTGGCGGAAGCACAGAAGAAATGGTTAAATCCACTATGGAGGAATCTGTTGTAAAAACAGTAACAAAAGACGATGCAATCTATGGGATTCCTTTTACTCATAATACCTTCATTATGTATTATGATAAATCATTGTTAAGCAAGGATGACGTAAAATCCATAGAAGGCATTATGGCAAAAGATACGGGTGATAAAGTCTATAATTTCTGCTTTGACTCCGCTGCCGGCTGGAAATTAGGTGCATGGTACTACGGTGCAGGCTTAACCATCTATGGTGAAAGCCAGACAGATTTTGCAGCTGGTGCTAACTGGAATAATCCGACCGGCGTTGCTGTAACAAATTACTTAATTGACCTAATAAATAATCCAAAAACAGCATATGCAGATGATGTTTCTCTTTCTGAATTAACAGCTGATCACAGAATAGGTGCGTGGTTTGACGGTTCCTGGAACTATAATCTTTATAAGAATGCTTTAGGCGATGACTTGGGGTTGGCAGTAATCCCGACTTTCAATCCGGACGGAAATGATTATCAGTTAAAAAGCTTCTACGGTTCCAAGGCAATCGGCGTTAACTCTCAGTCAAAAAATCCTGCAGCAGCAGTAGCATTCGCAGCTTATCTTGGAAGCGAAGATATGCAGTTAGAGCGTTATGAGAAGAGTGGTCAGGTACCTACCAATCTTAAAGCAGGAGAATCAGAAGAATTACAGGCGGATGAAGTGGCAAAGGTTATGATAGAGGAAGTAAAAACTGCATCTGTTATGCAGCCTGCATCTGTAGAATTCAGTTCAAAGTACTGGGCTAATGTTGCCGGCATTGCAACTGAAATAAAATCTGGTGAGTTAAACAAAGAAAATGTACAGAAAAAGTTAGATATATTTGTAGATGCACTAAAGGTAGTTCATTAAAGTTCTCATTCTATCTTAAAAAGGAGTTGGAGATCATGTTTCGCAAAAAGAAAACGAAGTCAGATATTAACGCACCGCTGCGTGATATAGGGGGAATTACCGCTTTTATTCAAGGAAATACGATAACAAAATTATCTGTCCTGGTATTTGGGTTAGGTAATCTGGTTCATAAACAGGTTATTCGTGGTTTGCTTATGCTTTTCGTAGAAATTGCTTATATTTATTACATGATTACGGCTGGTTTTAATTCCATTGCAGATTTTATAACATTGGGAACTACGGTACAAGCGGAAGTTTTTAATGAAGCAAAGCAGATTTATGAATATGCACCAGGGGATAATTCTATGTTATGTCTGCTCTATGGTGTTGTAACAATATTTCTGACTCTTGGTTTTATTCTTTTTGCAATGGCTTCTGTAAGAAGTGCTTATGTAACACAGAAAAATATAGAATATGGCAAGGCAGTTCCTTCTTTCAAAGAAGATTTAGCATCTTTGTCAGAGCAAAACTTACATAAATCCCTTTTGTTTTTACCGGTTTCAGGCGTCTTATGTTTTACGATTGTTCCCCTTGTTTTTATGGTATTAATTGCATTTACTAACTACGATAAAAACCATCAGACGCCAGGGAATCTCTTTGACTGGGTTGGCTTTAAAAACTTTTCGGCAATGTTTGCTCAAAACGGTACCTTATCTGACACATTCTGGCCGGTACTTAACTGGACCATCATATGGGCATTATTTGCTACATTTTCCTGTTACATTTTCGGAATGTTGTTAGCTATTGTAATCAATCGTGAAGGTACCAGATATAAAAAGTTTTGGAGATTTATCTTTATCATGTCCATAGCAGTGCCTCAGTTTGTATCGCTACTCACCATGAGAACGATCTTCAATACCAATGGTCCGGTGAATGCAATGATGCGTAATATCGGTATCATTGGACCGACGGAGGCAATCCCGTTTTTTACTGATCCGACACTGGCTAAGATTACAATTATCTGTATTAATATCTGGATCGGTGTTCCTTTTTCCATGTTAACAACAACAGGTATTCTGCAAAATATACCCAAAGATTTATACGAGGCTGCAAAGGTGGATGGCGCAAATGCAATTGTCACATTTATCAAAATAACATTACCTTATATGCTGTTTATCACAACACCATATTTAATTACATCTTTTGTCGGAAATATCAATAATTTTAACGTTATCTTTTTATTATCAGGCGGCGGACCGGAATCACTGGAATACTATTATGCCGGTAAAACAGATTTGTTAGTAACCTGGTTATATAAATTGACCATTACGAATAAGGATTACAATTTAGGTGCCGTTATCGGGATTGTAGTCTTTATCATACTGGCAATATTATCATTATTAACTTATCGTCACTCAGGTTCTTATAAAGATGAGGAGGCTTTCCAATAATGAAGAGAGATACAAAATCTTTAAAAAGAAGACAATTTATTAATAATACCATTGTTCATGTATTTTTGGGGATTCTTGGATTTATATGGGTTCTGCCGATTTTCTTTGTTATCCTTACTTCTTTTCGTGCAGAAGGCGGCTCCTATAAAAGCTATATATTGCCAAGAGGATATACGCTGAACAATTATAAGAAATTATTTGATTCCGCAGGCAGCTTAAATTATGAAAAATGGTTTTTCAACACATTAATCGTAGCAACATGTTCTTGCTTACTATCTGCTTTTTTTGTATTATGTGTCGCTTATGTAACATCCAGGCTAAGATTCAAAATGCGTAAAAAAATAATGAATATTGCCTTGATACTTGGTATGTTTCCTGGTTTCATGTCAATGTATGCAGTTTACTATATATTAAAGGGATTTGGATTTTTAGAGGCAGGTCCTTTAAAACTTGTTGCCCTGATTATGGTATATTCAGGAAGTTCGGGGCTGGGATACCTGGTCGTCAAGGGCTTTTTTGATACCATTCCGAAGACAATCGACGAAGCCGCTTTTATCGATGGTGCAACTAAGTGGGAGGTATTTCGTAAGATAACAATCCCTCTATCCAGGCCGATTATTGTTACAACACTTTTAACCTCTTTTATGGGACCTTGGGTGGACTATATTTTTGCAAAGGTGATATTGGGACAGGACAGACAGTATTACACCATTGCTATCGGATTATGGACCATGCTGGAGAAAGAATTTGTGGAATATTATTATACCCAGTTCTTTGCAGGCTGTGTATTGATCTCAATACCAATTTCATTTATCTTTTTGTTTTCACAAAAATTCTATGTGGAGGGAATGTCAGGTGCTGTCAAAGGTTAATTCTTAGAGTCTTTATTATTTATTTAATTATAAACTAAACAAGGGAAACAGCCATGGCTGTTTCCCTTGTTTAATTTAAGATAGTTTTTCAATCCAAGCAGCAAAAGCAGCTAAAAAACCGTCCAAAAATTCTTTGGTAGCTTCGTTATTTAACTCCCCATTTTCATCGATCAATGTATGAAAAGAACCAATATACGCTTCGGGTTGAGCGAGAGTTAAAACATTTAGAAAAGCCAGTACCTGCCGTAAATGATGATTTGCCCCAAAACCGCCTATGCCACCTGGTGACTGACTGATTACGGCACCTGGCTTGCCGCTCCAGACATTTTCACCATAAGGTCTGGAACCAATGTCAAGAGCGTTTTTCAGCGCTGCAGGAATAGAACGGTTATGTTCTGGTGTAATGAATAGTACGGCGTCTAGATTTTTTACTTCATTTCGAAATACGGTGTATTCATTCAGGTCTTCATTATCAAGATCCTGATTATAAAGAGGAAGTTTTCCAATATCGATGATTTTAAAAACATAACCTTCCGGCCCGTGATTTTTCACATAGTCTGCAATGCTTCCGGAAAATGAATTTTTCCTCAAACTACCATTAATAATTCCAATTGTCTTACTCATAAAATATACCTCCATTTTTAGTTTAAATTCT
>NZ_JAWONS010000205.1:0-379 GCF_033342255.1 Clostridium boliviensis | reverse complement strand
GCCCCGCAGCGTGGGAAGCATGGAGCTGCCGTACACCCGGTAGGGAGCATAGAAATACAGCCGGATCGTCATCGCCAACAGCACCGCGATCAACACGGTGATCAACCATTCACTGGAGCGCGATCGATGCAAGATGCGACCTCCTCCATCCGTGATCTTCTTACCATATGGCTGCAGGGCCTTCAGCATGAATCCGGGCATTTCCACACGGACGGACTCCATCCGGAGGGAGATGGGGAGGAGTTTCACCCTCGCTACAGATTTTTCCTCTATTTATTGTAAAAGAAAAAGGACACTCCCGCCAATGGATGGAGACGCCGACCTTTCCCGATTTTCCCAAGGTAAAGGAACCTCAAATTGCAAATAAAACAACGATCAC
>NZ_JAWONS010000204.1:0-384 GCF_033342255.1 Clostridium boliviensis | reverse complement strand
TTGATCGAGATGGAATCAGCAAAGCAATTTACCAATACCTTTCCCCGGTTAAATCACTGGCCTCTCCATACAAGCCGGGAATGAACTTGATGCGTTGGCGGCCGCCGGACGTTGAAGATTGTGGCTCCTATCTAATTATGGACCACACATACTACAGATTTTACACAATAAGTTACATGCCGGAGGAAATTGTGGCGGGATGGCTGGACAATCTTTTGAGCCTCAAGATTAATTTGGATATCTCGATTTGTCTTCGTCCGGTGCCGAAAGCCGCCATAATCAAGCGAATAAATGAAAAGATCTCTGACTATCAAGCAATGGAAATCGACCATCTGCCCGAATCGGTAAAACAAGATTATGAGGAAAAGATCCAATCCAATAAAG
>NZ_JAWONS010000203.1:0-455 GCF_033342255.1 Clostridium boliviensis | reverse complement strand
AATTAAAGGTGAACGATGCCGCAGGCAACCCGATCATGATCGGGGCGGTGGTCGTGTGGAAGGTGATCGATTCGGCCAAAGCGCTCTTCGATGTCGACAACTACGAGGATTTCGTCGCGATCCAAAGTGAGACGGCCATCCGCTCCCTGGCCAGCCGTTATCCCTACGACAGCCACGATGACGATGTTCCCTCCCTCCGGGGCATTCCCGATGAAGTGGCCGAAACCCTGAGGAGGGAAGTGCAGGAACGCCTTCAGGTAGCCGGTGTGGAAGTGATCGAGGCTCGGATCAGCCATCTCGCTTACGCTCCGGAAATTGCCCAGGCGATGCTCCGCCGCCAGCAGGCCGCAGCGATCATCGCCGCCCGGAAGAAAATTGTGGAAGGGGCCGTGGGCATGGTGGAGGAAGCCCTGGCTTACATCGAGGGGAAAAACTTTGTCGAGTTGGATGAAGAG
>NZ_JAWONS010000202.1:0-412 GCF_033342255.1 Clostridium boliviensis | reverse complement strand
CACATCCTTTTTTCAACTCGGGTAATTGGAAGGTAAATTTCCACCTGAAAGCACTTCTCCCCTTCGGAAACCTCCCTTTCCTTGATAACCACTCGGTATTCCCTTCCAGACGGGGACCGGAAATGGTCCCGGACAAGGATAATCTTTTCCATTCTCCCTACCCTCCTCAAATCATTCGGCTGGCTCATTCAGGTCCGGGGAGCCGATCCCCCGGACGACGGCGGTCTCTACCGCCGTTTCGCCTCAGTCCACAAATTCGTCGTCCAAATCATCTAAGTCCAATTCATCCTCTTCCAGTTCCATAGTGGCGGCTTCTTCCCGGTCATTATCGGTTGGTTTGGCTGCTGCCCAATTTCCGTTTAGGGCGCGGTCCATCGCGATCAGTCGCTTTACGTAGGTGGAAAACTTTCCT
>NZ_JAWONS010000201.1:0-517 GCF_033342255.1 Clostridium boliviensis | reverse complement strand
GTTGACAAACTGTAATAAATGTGAAATACTGAATCCCGAGCATGCATCGGCAGGATACACGTAATTTCCTATTTTTTTAGCACTTTTTCATGAAGTGAGGACGGAGGAAATGGAACACATCAGCATGATCCTGTTGTCCGGAGGCATTGGCGCCAGAATGAAGGCGAGCGTACCGAAGCAATTTTTGCCGATTGGCGGGAAGCCGATCATCGTTCATGTATTGGATAAATTGGAAAATATAAAGGAAATCAGCGAAATCGTGGTTCCTTCTCCACGGAATTATATGGAACAGACGAAGGAGATCATCCGCAATTATCAATTCAGCAAGCCGATTCAAGTGATCGAGGGGGGGAAAACGCGCCAGGAATCCGTTTACAAGGCGCTTCGGTGTGTGACGCGGGAAAACGTGCTGATCCATGAGTCGGTCCGCCCCTTCGTGACGAAGGAGGAATTTGAACGGCTCATCCAAACCGAGGAGAGGAACGCAACCTACGGTATGGATATTCCGTTTACGGTA
>NZ_JAWONS010000200.1:0-642 GCF_033342255.1 Clostridium boliviensis | reverse complement strand
CAAAACGTTGAATTGATCGATTCCGGCGATCCCCGCCCATAAAGCGAGCAAAACCGCTTCCATCAGCATGGCGGATCATCGCTCCCTATAGCAGATCGAGGATGTTTTTCCCTTTTTCACTCGGCACCCGCCGGATCTCCAACAGGATCCCCAGCCGGTGCAAATTCCGAAACGCCTCCTTATCCTGCTCATCCACGGCAACCGTGTTGGTCAATGGCTCCTTTCCCTCCGAATAGTGCATGTTGCCGATGTTGACCTTCCGGATCGGAACCCCTCCCCGTACCAGCTTCAACACATCCTGCGGCGTCTTGACGATCAGGGCGATCTTTTGCTCGTCACTCGCCTGTCCGATTTTGTCGATGGTCTCCTGGATGGTGAAGTAGCGGGTGTCCAGTCCCGGCACCGCCATATCCATCAAACTTTGCTGCAACGGATCCTTCGCCACCTCATCATTGGCCACCACAATCAGATTGGATCCGACGTGATTGGACCATGTCACCGCCACTTGACCGTGAATCAACCGGTTATCGATCCGGGTCCACAGGATATTGGGCACTGGCGATCCCCCTCACCGACCGATCGGTAATCCCGCTCGTTTTGACGTCGAGGAGATCCGTCCATTGGTGTAAAATTCATATTCAT
>NZ_JAWONS010000199.1:0-452 GCF_033342255.1 Clostridium boliviensis | reverse complement strand
CCTGGACGATGGTGGCGGTTTCTCCGGTTCCCGCCTGGGCCCCGTCGATGGTGATCACATCGACTCCCGCCTCGAGGGCCCGGTCGATATCCTCCTCCACCCGGGCGGGGAGGATTTTCACCCCGATCGGCACCCCGCCCGTTTTCTCCCGCAGTTTTTCCACCAATTTCGGCCAGTCATCGGGATGATCCACCCCCGGAACCCGGGCGCCGATCCGCGCATCTTCCCCCGGGGCCAACCCCATCCCCTTCCGGAGCCGTTTCGTCAGCCGCTGCGCGGGGATCACCTGGGGCGAACCGGCGTCGCCTCCCCCGCCCACGGCGATCTCCACCATATCCGCCTGTTGCAGTTCCTCCGGTGTTTTGGCCCAGGGAGCGCGGCTGTACTGCAGGATCAGCTTGTCCGCCGCTTGGCGCTCTTCCGGGAGCAGCGGTCCCTGGCCGGTATTGGTT
>NZ_JAWONS010000198.1:0-549 GCF_033342255.1 Clostridium boliviensis | reverse complement strand
GCTCTTTTTCCTCATCGGTTGTGGGGAGAGGATTGTGCCTATGAAGAACTGGCGTTTCGAGTTTTGCGCCCCATAGATGATTGGGAGATTCACAAGCCCCTAATTCGACGGTTTCTTTCCCCTGAAATTTATGGGAAGCATGCTTTTCTTGAAGGGTCGTTCACACGTATGTTAACACCCACAAAAGAAAGGCCGCACACACTTCATTTTAAGACACTGGCTGATGACATATTCTTGGCACTGCAAGCGGCACTTGACTCAAAAGAGCTTGAGTATCCTGTTTTTCAGGCATCCCTGTGCTTAAGGCCGCTGGTTGCCATGGGTAAAGTGGATCACGAAGGGTTGGAATGGTTTTTCAATCTTCCTCCCCAACAGCCTGATCCCCGCTTTGAGGCCGTCAGTGCTGCACAGTTTTTACCCGATGGCGGAAAGACCTTGTATGAGCGTTGGGAAAAATATCCAGATCCGGAGGTGCAAGAGTGGGTGCGGATGTTTCGGAATCATCATTGATGAGTAACCACTCTTAAAGATTTGTTTCCATCTGTCAAG
>NZ_JAWONS010000197.1:0-310 GCF_033342255.1 Clostridium boliviensis | reverse complement strand
AAGCCCAAAAAACGAGCATGAAACAAAAGTAATGCCCTTAGTTAAACTTCGGGACTGGAAAGATTATGGCTCTTCCGCTCAAATCTATGGTCTGAAAGGCGGTCGGCCTAAAACTCGAGGCAAGCAAGATCCTTCTAACAATCCCGAAACCAAAAATGATAACACCGACCGTTTCAACAATGAAACGGTGCACGGTTTCAAAAATGAAACGGTACACGGTTTCGAAAATAAAACCGTGACCGTTTCAAAAATGAAACCCAATAATGATACAAATAATAATACTCATGATCAAAGTAAACATACTAATGAT
>NZ_JAWONS010000196.1:0-200 GCF_033342255.1 Clostridium boliviensis | reverse complement strand
CCGGCGTTCCTTTTCCGTCGTAGTAGGATTCGCTTTTACCGCGGAGGGGCCAAATGCGGACACTCAGCGCGGTGACGGCGAAGGTGACGAACAGGCTGAGCCAGAAATACAGGTTCCAATGTTCCATCAGTCCCAAGGTCTTGGCGACCACGATCATGAAGGTGGCGGAGACGGTGGAGAAGCCGGTGGCGATGATGGCC
>NZ_JAWONS010000195.1:0-487 GCF_033342255.1 Clostridium boliviensis | reverse complement strand
CGGTCTCCCACATCTGGTATTTCAAGGGAATTCCCAGCCGGATGGGTCTGGTCCTGGACATGTCTCCGCGCTCCCTGGAGGAAGTGATCTACTTCGCTTCCTACGTGGTCGTCGATCCCGGACCGACGCCCCTGGAAAAGAAGCAGCTCTTGTCCGAGAAGGAGTACCGCAACTACCGGGAGAAGTACGGTAACGCCTTTACGGCGATGATGGGGGCGGAGGCTATTAAGCGTCTCCTTCAGGAGATCGATCTGGACAAAGAAGTGGAGGCCTTGAGGCAGGAGCTGGCCACCGCCCAGGGACAGCGCCGCAACCGGGCGATCAAGCGGCTCGAAGTGCTGGAGGCCTTCCGGAATTCCGGCAACCGTCCCGAGTGGATGGTGCTCGAGGTGCTCCCGGTCATTCCGCCGGAGCTCCGGCCGATGGTGCAGTTGGATGGCGGTCGTTTTGCCACGTCGGATCTGAACGACCTGTACCGCCGGGTGAT
>NZ_JAWONS010000194.1:0-325 GCF_033342255.1 Clostridium boliviensis | reverse complement strand
GGTACTAAAAAAATGTATTTTTCGACAATTTAAATTATACAACCGAAATATATTGTTTGTCAATTAGGAAGTAATTATATAAATTTAACATTTAAAAAAATAAAGTAAATCAATTGACAAAACAATTATCCACTCGTTTCTACTGATAATACAGAAACGCCGTCATTCTTTTCGTCATAAAATAGGTGGAGAACTTCACGTTCTTTTCCGGCGCACGGTCTCATCAGATAAAAATGCAAATATAAGCTCAGGAAGAGAACGCCGTCTATATTTCCGTCACTAGGAGATTGTACGCAGATAGAATGGGGGTTATCACCATTATAGC
>NZ_JAWONS010000193.1:0-460 GCF_033342255.1 Clostridium boliviensis | reverse complement strand
GAAGCTCCGGGGGAAGGGGTTTTGACCGGTTACGGCAAAATTCACGGTCGGCCGGTGTACGTCTTCGCCCAGGATTTCACGGTGTTCGGCGGTGCCCTCGGGGAGATGCACGCCCTGAAGATCGCCCGGATCATGGATTTGGCGGCCAAAAACGGCGCTCCCATCATCGGGTTGAACGATTCGGGGGGTGCGCGGATTCAGGAAGGCGTCGTTTCCCTGGACGGTTATGGCCACATCTTTTATCGCAACTCGATCTATTCGGGGGTGATCCCCCAGCTCTCCGTCATCATGGGCCCCTGTGCCGGCGGAGCCGTCTATTCTCCGGCGATCACCGATTTCGTTTTCATGGTGGAAAAAACGAGTCAGATGTTTATCACCGGTCCCAAGGTGATCGAAACGGTCACTGGAGAAAAGATTTCTTCCGAGGATCTGGGGGGTGCCGGCATCCATTCGTCGATCA
>NZ_JAWONS010000192.1:0-684 GCF_033342255.1 Clostridium boliviensis | reverse complement strand
CAGGATCACCCGGAGCCCGAAGGACTTCCCCGAGCCGGAACCGCCGAAGATGCCGATGTGAGGGTATTGCTGCATCGACCGGATGTCGAAGACGAAGGGAACCCCCTGCTGGGGGTGGATTTCCCCTTCCTCCAGGCGGAACAGCTGGTCCGACAGTTCCGGCGGCAGGGAAGGGGCCAAAGATTCCGTCCCCAGGATTTCTCCGAGGACCATCCCCTCCTCCGGAAGCTGTTTCACCAACAGTTCCCGCACTTCGTCAAAGCGGGGAGGCCGCACCCGGCAACCGGTTCGCACGGGATGGGGCGCCTCTGAAAAGAGCCGGATTTTGGCCAAATTGATCTCATCGGCTCCGATGTCGTAGCCGATCTGCTCCAGGGAACGAATCACCTGGTCGTCCACCAGGGACCGGTCCATCCCCATCGGGATCAGCCGGTTGTAGGCCAGGGTTTCCACCACTTCCCCCCGGGGAAAATGGAGGGATTCGTCCTCGATGATCAGGATCTCGTTCACCCGGAATTTCCGCTCCTTGGAGACCACGTACACTTCCTGTTGCGTCGTCACACCCACGACTTGCACCGCCGCCTACCTCCTTTGCCGCCAACCCCTTTCAAGGGACTCGCGCATGGATCACAGAAGGACTCAGGAAAGATCCGCCACCGAACGGGGAAATCTGCAGGCTCACCT
>NZ_JAWONS010000191.1:0-312 GCF_033342255.1 Clostridium boliviensis | reverse complement strand
AACTCTCGATTCCTTATGTATTTGAGGGCGAAGCATACATTCGCCCTGGGCATGTAGGTGTAAAAGTTCATCATTATATGCCCCATTTTCGCCGTGCAATACCCGGTGAAAGGACTGTAATAAATGGGTCCTTGCTGGTGGTAAACCAGCAAGGACACTGGGAGTTCAAAGGGAAAGAAGAGCTGAACCTGATGTATAGAATCATGCACCATCCCAAGAAGGAGGTGTGGGGTGGTGAGATGACCGGGATTGACTCCTGGGGAAACCCGGTGGAGCGCACCTACGGGAACCCAGACTTCCCCGAAGGGGGAC
>NZ_JAWONS010000190.1:0-313 GCF_033342255.1 Clostridium boliviensis | reverse complement strand
GGTTAAAAAAAAGTGACATTTTCTCCTGTTTTTTACACATGATTTTGAATGCTGATGGGTCCACGTCCAGCTCTAAAGGTAGGTTCATGGTTCTCCAAAGTTGCTTTCTTGTCAGAATTGAGCCACATCAGGTAGGTGGGGAAGTAGATCAGTGAGGATGCTTCACATGTGTGGGCACTGGGAACAGAATGCTTCAATAACACGAGCTGACGAGGGCCCGCTATGAAAAAAAAGATTCTCTGTGCCCCCTGGCGCCTCCGCACTTAAAGAATTGATGACCGTGCGGCCGCGATATCCTGCAGATACATCCAGT
>NZ_JAWONS010000189.1:0-289 GCF_033342255.1 Clostridium boliviensis | reverse complement strand
CTCCACATGCCCCGTCTGCGGGAACATGTCCACCGGTTGCACTTCCTGAACCCTGTACCCCCATTCGGCCAGATATTTGGCGTCGCGGGCCAGAGTGGCGGGATTGCAGGATACATAAACGATTCGCTTCGGCCTCATGGAGGCCGCGCTCTCCAAAAGGACGGGATCGCATCCCTTCCGCGGAGGATCGAGGACGATGACATCCGGTCGGATCCCCTCCCGGTACCAGCGGGGCATCACTTCTTCCGCCGCTCCCTCTTCAAACGTCACGTGGGTCATGCGGTTGAGG
>NZ_JAWONS010000188.1:0-432 GCF_033342255.1 Clostridium boliviensis | reverse complement strand
AAACCTTTTCTGGATAAATGGCTCGATTCCGATTTTCTTTCCAACCGGATGGATCGGCGCAGCTTTTTGCAGGAGATGGGTCGAATTACCGCCCTTTCCCTCAGCCTCACCCTCTCCAATGCCCTGCTGAGACCCGTCCGCATCGATGCGGCACCCAAGTTCTCCTCCTATCCCTTTACCCTTGGGGTCGCCTCGGGGGACCCCCTTTCGGACAGCGTCGTCTTGTGGACCCGATTGGCCCCGGATCCGTTGAACGGCGGGGGAATGCCTCCCCGCGACATCCCCGTCCGTTGGGAAGTGGCCGCCGATGACCGCTTTCGCCGCGTCATCCAAAGCGGGACCGCCTATGCCCGGGCTGACCTCGCCCACTCCGTCCATGTGGAGGTGTCGGGTCTGAAGCCCGACCGCCCCTATTATTATCGTTTTAAAGCC
>NZ_JAWONS010000187.1:0-387 GCF_033342255.1 Clostridium boliviensis | reverse complement strand
GACGTCAGGAGCTACGGGGAGTTGGCCACTGTTTTCCCCCTTAGCGAACAGAGTGCCCTACGGGCTGTAGGCGTTAGCCGTACAGCCCGTTGGTCACTGTGTGAGCGACCCTTGAGCGACCTGCACCGTTTGTCTGGCTTTCTGTCGAAAAAGATGAGGCCCCATAACAAAAGGAGTTACGGGACCTTATGATCGTTTTTGTATTTGCTAGCAATCACTGTGGAGACCGCATGTTTAAACAGACTCTGCTGCTTTCCTTGGTGCTCCAAAGTGATGGTAAATCGGTCAAAACCTTGGATGATTCCTTTCACTCGGGCTCCATTCGTCATAAATATTGTGACCGGAACCCGCCTTTTCCGAAGCTTATTCAGTTGGGGATCCTGTATC
>NZ_JAWONS010000186.1:0-70860 GCF_033342255.1 Clostridium boliviensis | reverse complement strand
GGTCCGGTATCACCAGTCGGCCCAGTATCACCAGTGGGTCCGGTATCACCAGTCGGCCCGGTATCGCCGGTCGGTCCGGTATCACCAGTCGGTCCGGTATCACCAGTGGGTCCAGTATCACCAGTCGGCCCAGTGTCACCAGTAGGTCCAGTATCACCAGTCGGCCCGGTGTCGCCAGTAGGTCCGGTATCACCAGTCGGTCCGGTATCACCAGTCGGCCCAGTATCACCAGTGGGTCCGGTATCGCCAGTCGGTCCAGTATCACCAGTCGGTCCGGTATCACCGGTAGGTCCAGTCGGTCCAGTAGGTCCAGTATCGCCGGTCGGTCCGGTATCACCAGTCGGTCCGGTGTCACCAGTAGGTCCGGTATCGCCAGTCGGCCCGGTAGGCCCAGTATCGCCGGTTGGTCCGGTATCGCCAGTCGGTCCGGTATCACCAGTCGGTCCGGTATCACCAGTAGGTCCGGTATCGCCAGTCGGCCCGGTAACGCCAGTAGGTCCAGTATCGCCGGTCGGTCCAGTCGGCCCAGTATCACCAGCCGGTCCGGTATCACCAGTAAGTCCGGTATCACCAGTCGGCCCGGTATCGCCAGTAGGTCCGGTGTCGCCAGTCGGTCCAGTATCACCAGTCGGCCCAGTAGGTCCAGTCGATCCAGTGGGTCCGGTTTCACCAGTGGGTCCGGTAACGCCAGTAGGTCCAGTATCGCCAGTAGGTCCAGTGTCGCCTAGAGGTCCGGTATCACCAGTGGGTCCAGTATTGCCAGTAGGTCCAGTATCACCGGTAGGTCCAGTAGGTCCAGTCGATCCAGTGGGTCCGGTTTCACCAGTGGGTCCGGTAACGCCAGTAGGTCCAGTGTCACCGAGAGGTCCGGTATCACCAGTGGGTCCAGTATCACCAGTAGGTCCGGTTTCGCCAGTAGGTCCAGTATCGCCAGTAGGTCCAGTAGCGCCGGTAGCGCCAGTCGGTCCGGTAGCTCCGGTAGCGCCGGTGGATCCGGCAGGTCCGGTGGGTCCAGTAGGTCCAGCAGGTCCGGTGGGTCCGGTAGCTCCAGTAGACCCGGTAGCTCCAGTAGGCCCAGTAGCCCCAGTCGGTCCGGTGTCCCCAGTGGACCCGGCAGGTCCGGTAGGTCCGGTAGGTCCGGTAGGCCCGGTAGATCCGCTTCCGGTAACATCTTCCTGTATAATAACCATAGAACCTCTTAAAGGAACCTGCTGAGCGAAGAATACCGTACCAGTACTGATGTTGACTAAGGATAATGTTACAGGTGCACTAACGACCTCAATAATTCCAGCTCCATACACTTCATCAGTTCTTATTGGTGTATTTCCTATTAAAAAATCACTTTGCGAGCTGACAAGTGCAAAAGAGGTACCGTTTGTAGACTGAGATGATTGAGTTGCCAGCCACCAGTCAATAGAAAATCTTCCTGCTTCCAGAAAAGTGATGATGCCTGTTGCAGGATTATAAGCTATATTTCCGGATGTAAAAGCAATGTTGTCAAAAAGAACATTTTCGCCGGAATTTATTGTAGTGGCAGTTTCTAACTCCAATTGGAGAGCTATATCAGCCATAATTATCCCCCTTGTTATATTGAATTGGTTTTGATACTGATTATTATAAAAATAATAGTATCCATATATAATATGTAGATCGGGGGGGTTTGGGACTAGGGTAGAAAGAATGGGATGGAAGACTGCTTCCGGGCTAAAAGCATACAAAAAAGACTCCAGTCAGGAGTCTTTTAGGATACCAGTTTAAATTTATCAGTCTATGTTAGTCTTGATCAGACAGAATTATTCTATGATTAGCATAAGATCTTTTTGCTCCATTGTGACCTGAATCCGGTAGATATCATGTTTCCAGGTTGTTTTTAACCGTTCATCAGTGATGGGAAGCGTTTGTTTTTTTATTTCACAACAGCCAGTCACAGACAGACTTGCAAGATCTCCAATGTATATGTGATTCCCTTCTATTGTCGGTTCCTCGTAGAACATAAGGGATAGTACCGGCTGTGAAAGCGCTCCTTCGTAGTGGTCCTTTATTATAATCTGTTTCCCTTTTTTCAAAACGGCAGTTCTTTCATAAGAATGTATCCGCTCGTCTGGGTAGGCATCTGCTATATCCATTGTTATACGGCTGACAGAGGTTCCAGGCTCATAGGAAACGTTTTTGGCTGCGTAGGCTGCACCATCCTTTTGCATGATTTCAACTTCTCCATCCCAAAAGGAGGGGAGATTGTGATATCGGGACTGCATTGTCCATATTTCGTATCTTTCTGGAGAAAAGGTCTTTTTGGTATAGGTTTCCACGCCAACATCGATTAATAGTGGTTTGCCATCTTTATAAATGGTAAAGCTGCCGGTATCATTGTGATTATGGCTGTCATCATTGTCGCCTGCTTTGACAGCCAGGAACAAATGATCATCTCTGGCTATAAAGATGCCAACGCTTTCATACCAGAAATCGCTATGCTGGATGGCGGGGACGTTACGAAACGTCAGCATTTCCGCATGTGTGAAAATAGTCTGGACTCTGTAGAATAAATTATGTTCGTTGACCTCTAACGGATCTTCACTGTTTTGGTAGTCTAAAGCGGCAAAGGCCATCAGTGCCTTGTTTCCAGTCCTTTTGCCAAATAAATATTCCCTTGCACCACAGCGGCCGGCAACTGGAGAGCAGTCTGCAAAATTTACGTAATAAATGCCATCAACGTGAACGTTTAAAATGTATGATGCAATGTTTTTGATTTTTTCATTAAGATATATCGCTGTGAAAGAATGATCGGTAATACCGTTTAAAAGTTCCAGGCAATTAAACAAACATAATCCAGCATGACGGAAATACTGGGCCCCTTCATCACAGCACCCGTCTTCTCCATATTCATCCAGAAAATAATCCATACTCCTGCATGCTTTTTCCAGGATCTTCCATTTCCTCGGCTCATCAAGTTCTCTGGTAAATGCGGAGAGGAGAACATTCTGGGTGCACCATACCGTCCAGTTGTTCATATGGCTTTTGCCATCGCCCATCCACCAGAAATGTTCCTTAAGGTAAGGCGTAAAGATCCGTTCTTCCAGATTTTTATTGATCATACCTGACAGAAACGGACTTACAGAAAGAAGCTCGCGGCGAAGAAGATATTCCGCCATGGACAGGACTGCACCGGTTTCTGCGGCAAATAAATCGATAACAGGACGGGTAACATCAGGAAGAATCTCTTGGGGCGTATCCCTTACATAGGAGTTGTGGGCAGGGAGCTGCCACGCGTTTTCCTCGCAGATTAAATACAGTCCATTGATAATATCGTCTAAAAAACGGCCCTGATACTCTGCGCATTCGGCCAGAACCAGAGAATTTAAGGCAGTACGTCTTAAAAACATCTTATCCTGGAAATGACTTCGGTTTCCTGTCCTTGAAAATTCCATAAAATCAGTTGCGGTGAGAGAGGGATATTCAAAATGCAGATATTCCTCACCGTTTTTTATCAGGCGTAATCTTAACTCCTCCGGCAGGGATTCCCAGCCCTCCCGGTGTGAGGCTGGGAAAAATGGGGTGAAACCGGACAATGGTTTGTTTAATTGTTGAAAGATTTCTGTAATCATGATGCATTCTCCTTATTTTCCTTCAGGATCTTTGGTGTTTTGCTGGATAAAGTCTCTGGGAGAGTATCCGGTAACTTTTTTAAATACTTTGCTGAAATAAAAAGCACTTTCAAAACCCAGATGGTCAGCGACTTCGTAAATTTTTATATCCCTCTCTAAAAGAAGCTTTTTTGCTTTATCAATCTTTGCACGGGCGATATATTCAGAAAACCCCAGCTGGCAGTTCTTTTTAAACAGAATGCTTAAATAATTGGGGCTCAGTCCAAAAACTCCCGCTACTTCATTGAGGCTGAGCTTTTCTGTAACATGGTTTTGAATATATTTTTGTACATTTGTAATCACGTGAGCCTTGTAGGTTTTCCGTTTGGATTTCAGTGTTTCGCATAAACCGTCACGGAATATGGCCATCCACTCCACAATCTGCTCCACATTGGTGAACCGGTAGATTGAACGGTAGCCGTCACTGTAGGAAGAAAAGATCTCTGCCATATTCGTCTCGCCGTCAGGAAGAAGGGACAATGCCAGATAAAGAATATTGCATGCACAATCTGCTGCCTGTGGAAAGCGCAGGGGGTGGGCTTCAAACAGTTCAATGATCTCTGTTAACGTACGTGACAGAACATCTGTATCAAATTCATTAAATGCTTTTGTAATTTCTCCCTTAAAGACACTGATGTTAAACGCATTCCGTATAGATTCAGTATCACTGCTGTTAAAAAAGACGATGGACAGGGAGCGGTCCATCCGGGCAAATGCCTGACGGGCTTCCTGATAGGATTCACTGATTTTTAATGGGTGGGAGACTGGTGATCCCACACCGGTAAAAAGTGTTACATTAAAATAGTTGTTTACCATTTCTGATGTATTTAAAAATGCATGTTTTACCTCCTCTTTCTGATAGGATTCCATGGAGTTTAAGTGTAATACCACTGCAAAATGTTTCATGTCCAGGGATACCACATAGGCAGGCAGATGCTTGGTTATGATTTCTCTGGCCATCTGGAGGGTACTGTTGTAAAGATTCATCAGCTTGCTGTATTCCATGTCTCCGTGATTATTCTCCTGTATTTCACAAAGTGCCGCAAAGTAGCACTGTTCTGTGAAACTTAAATTTAAATCCTTTGACTGGAGTTCAAACTGCTCCTCGCTTTCAAATAAGTTGTGAAGGAGGCGCATAAAAAATTTTTCATAATAGCTTTGAAGCAGGGGACGTCCGGATTGCCTGTATTCAATAGACACCCGGAGGCTTTCCAGGCGTGAAAGTGCCTTTTGTACGGATTCCAGAAGGGTCTCGGCGTTTAATTCCAGCTTGATTAAGTAATCCACTGCTTCGTATGACATGGCTTCTTTAATCAGCTGAAATTCCTCATAGCTGGTGAGAAAAATAAATAGTGGTATATTGCCGTATTTTTCCCGGCAGGTCTTTGCAAGATCCAGACCATTCATGATAGGCATGCGGATATCTGTAATGACGAGCTCCGGGGAATATTCCTCAATCATATCCAGAGCATTCTGGCCATTTACTGCAGTACCGCAGATTTCAATTCCATAATCTGCCCAGTTCAGCATGGATTTTATTCCGATCTGAACCAAAGGTTCATCGTCAACGATTAATAATTTTGTCATATCTATTACCTTTCTGCCGATTAATTTTCTGTACGAATCACGTAAGGAAGCCGAATGGTCATGGTGGTAAATTCCCCCTGCCGGCTGGTGATTGTGATTCCGTATTCTGACCCGAAATCATACTGAATCCGTTTGTTTACATTATTAATTCCTACGTGCCGGAAAAATTCTGTTTTATTATGAGATTCTGTATCTTCCTTAAGAACCTTTTCAATCATATCTTCTGACATCCCGATTCCGTTGTCGGTTACCTGGATCATCAGTGCCTTTCGTCCGGCAATTTCAGTTGTTTGTGCTGCAACGATGATCCTGCCTGCCGTCTGAGTGGGTTCAATTCCGTGAAACAGGGCATTTTCAATAATGGGCTGAAGAGAGAACCTGTGAATCAGGCAATCGTACAGCTCATCGGATTGAATCTGATAATCAATTGTCACGCTGCCGCCATAACGGTACTGCTGTATCAGAAAATAGTCCTTTATAAGATCCAGCTCTTCCCTTAACGGAATCATGGAAGCAGTTCCCTTTGATACGTTCTTTAAAAGCCGGGCCAGTGCAGTTGTCATATCTGCGATACCTCCGGCATTCTGAATGGTCGCCATCCACTTGATGGAATTTAAGGTATTGTATAGAAAATGAGGATTGATCTGACTTTGAAGAATCTGGTATTCCAGATCTTTTTTCTGCTTTTCATCTGCAACCCGTTTTTCCATAAGCATGAGAATATTGTCGGACATGTTGTTGATTCCACTTCCGACCTGTCCCAGCTCATGATTCCATTCAATCGTCTCGTCCCTTGAAAAATCACCAGCTGAAATGCTGTCTATCTTGTTGCTTAATTTATGAATGGGATCCATAATAAAGCGGTTAAGCAGAAATGCCAGCAGAATTCCAAGGGAGACGATACCCAGACAGATTCCGATGATAAGCCATGTATATAAATTTTTCTGCTGCTTAAACTGCTGTTCCGATAAAATCTGTGTAATGCTCCAGCCGTTGATATTGTCAATAGGACGTTCTACCAGGATCCTTTTATCTCCGTCATTCATCGTTACGGATTGAATCAGGGTATTTGCAGAGAGAGAACCTTTTCGGAATGAATTCCGGGTAATGTGATAGGGCTTTTCCGTTTCCACCAGAGTATTTGACTGGAAACGGTAGGTTTTGTCTCCAATATTGATAAAAAGCTGACTGTCTTCCGGAAGAGGATAGGAAGACAGATAATCAGTAAACAGCCGGGTTGATATCTCCACGTAGGTCCAGCCGATTATTCTTAAGTTGAATTTGTCGTAAACCGGACGTACAATTGGAATGAACTGCCCTGAAATGACAGAGGATAAGGGATCATGGATCAGGCCAGTCCATAAAAAATCATCAGCATCAAATAAAGGTTTAAAAAAATCGCTCTTTCTTATGATTTTGGCGGCATAAGGAGAGGAGGTGCTGACAGATGAGGTCATGTACAAAAAATTCTTTTCATTGGTGGTAGAAACAATCACACGAATGTATTGGTAGGAACGGATCTTATAATACTCCTCTTTTAAACGGTTGTGGGAAGAGAGTGCCATCGGCCGTAAATTGTTAGAATCATCGGAAGCAGTAGGTAGTTTGTTTAAATCTTTAAATGCCTCCAGATAGTCCTGTATCACTCCGTTGGAACAGCACCATTTGCTGAAATAAATGATATCTTTCATGTCTGTTGCCAGGTTATTACTGACGACCTGCAGACTGAATTCTGCAGACTGAATCTGATTTTTTCTGAGAAACGACTGGAAGACAGAGAAACAGACCGTTGTTGTAAGAACTGTAATAAGCAAAGTGACGGCTGCCGTCAATATCATAATTTTTCCCCGTATTGTTTTTGGAATCACTGTTTTCCACATGATATTAGACAAGTCCTTTCTATAATAAAGTATATACAACCGAAACATGATCATTTTTAAAGTTAGCCTATTTCCTATCAATTGTCAATGAAAAGAACCGGTATTTTTTTATAAAAAACGGTCAATATGTATACAAAAGATAAATTTTACTGTTTATCATAAAATAATACATGTTTCAATAAAACAGAATGCATTTGTGAATAAATAGTGAATATTTTCTTAGATAATTTCCATTCTTAAACGTGTGGAACCAGCGTTATAATAGACACATAGTAAATCACAAGGGGTTTACTGAAACAATTTCAAATCAGGAGGGAATACAATGAAAAAAAGAGTATTTAGCCTTGCGCTTGCATGTACCATGGCAGTTACTGCCCTTGCAGGCTGTGGCGGCGGATCTCAGGGAACCACTGCTGCATCAGAAGGATCCAAAGCAGAAACAAAGGCTGCTGAGACAACGGCTTCAGCAGGCGGTCAGACAACTCTGAAATGGTCCGTATGGGATATCAGTTCTACTACGTATTATCAGCCGCTGATCGACGCTTTTGAGAAAGCACACCCAGATGTGAAAATCGAGATGGTGGATCTTGGTTCTACAGATTACCAGACCGTTCTTGCTACGGAATTAACAGGAAGCGGTTCTGACTTTGACGTAGTAACCGTAAAGGATGTTCCAGGATATATGACTCTGGTAAATAAAGGAGTATTAGAGCCTTTAGACAGCTACATTGACTCTACCAAAGTGGATTTAACTCAGTATAAAGGCCTTACCGATCAGATCAAGGTTGATAATAAACTATATGAGATTCCATTCCGTAACGACTTCTGGGTACTGTTCTATAATAAGGATATCTTCGATAAGGCAGGTGTTGCCTACCCGACCAACGATATGACATTTGAAGAGTATGATAAGCTGGCAAGAAGCTTAACCGTTGACACACCAGGACAGGAAGTTTACGGCGCACATTATCATACATGGAGATCTGCAGTACAGCTGTTTGGTGTTCTTGACGGAAAGAATACCATTGTTGACGGAAAATATGATTTCTTAAAGCCTTACTATGATATGGTATTAAAAGAGCAGGAAGACGGCGTATGCCAGGATTATGCTACATTAAAGACCAGCGGACTTCATTATTCCGGCGCATTTGCCCAGGGCAACATCGCAATGATGAACATGGGTACCTGGTTTATCTCTACCTTAATGGATAAGATCCGTACCGGTGAATATACAGACTGCACAAACTGGGGAATTGTAAAATATCCTCATGCAGAAGGTGTAGAACCAGGCTCTACTCTTGCTACCATTACTTCACTTGCAATTCCTGCTAATGCACCTCATAAAGATCTTGCATGGGAATTCATTAACTTTGTAAGCGGAAAAGATGGAGCAGAGATTCTTGCTTCTACCGGAACAATCCCAGCAGTCATGAACAGTACAGTGGCAGATTTAGTATCCAGTGCAGACGGTTTCCCGAAAGATGACGGAACCAGCGTTGAGGCTCTTAACACCTCTAAGCTTTATCTTGAAATGCCTGTCAATGCGAAGAGCTCTGAAATCGAAACTGTATTAAATGAAGCACATGATGCAATTATGACAGGAAGCATAACCGCAGATGACGGTATTGCCCAGATGAATGAAAAGATTGGCGCAATTCTTGGTAAGTAAAGCAGCGTGGTAACAAAAACAGGCGGGCAGCATATAACGGCCCGCCTTATTTAAAAACTTCTGATTTGATTTGACGGATAACAACTGGAAAAAGGAGGATAAGCCGTTTTATTGGCTTTTAATACAGACTATGGCTAAGACAATAACAGAAGCGCAAAAACAGGAAAAAATCGCGGCTTTACATGAGAAACGGAATGCACTGAGTCTTTTGCTAAAAGACGCAAAACGTACTCATGAGCGCGACAGGCTGGTTGCGAAAATCGAAACAATAGATGAGAAAATTAAGAAGATAAGGACAGGAGAGATCCTTACAAGGCAGGAGAAAAGAAACTTAATTGCCTATTCATTTATCGCTCCCAATTTTATCGGGTTTGCCATCTTTACATTAGGACCGATTATCTTTGCGTTTGTTCTGGCATTTATGAACTGGGACGGAAACAGTCCTATGAAATTTGCAGGGCTTAAAAACTTTATCGACATGTTTGGCAATGAAAGATTCCATGCCTCATTTGTGAATACCATTGTATACTGTATCGCCACGGTACCATTGACTCTGGCCAGTGCGCTGGGTCTGGCGGTGGTTTTAAACCAGAAAATAAAGGGAAGAAATTTCTTTAGGACAGTAGGATTCTTTCCCTATGTAGCATCTCTGGTTGCAGTGGCAGCAGTATGGAATATGCTTTTTAGTCCTCAGAAAAGCGGACCGGTCAATATGATTTTATATTATCTGGGCGTACACGCAAAAAGTCTTCCTAAATGGTCGGCAGATCCTCACTGGGTTATGTTTACCATTGTGCTTTTTAGTGTGTGGAAGAATATGGGTTACTATATGGTAATTTATCTGGCAGGACTTCAGGGAATTAACGGAGAGCTTTATGAGGCAGCAGGACTTGATGGATGTAATTCCTGGCAGCGGTTCCGCTATATTACCTGGCCCCAGCTTCAGCCTACTACATTCTTTGTTACGATAATTCTGACCATTAACTGCTTTAAGGTTTATGACATTGTATATATGCTTGCAGGCGGTTCTAACGGCATTGTGAGCTCGCAGGCAATGGTTTTAGTTTACCATATTTATGAAGAAGCATTCCGAAACTGGAATCTGGGTTATTCCAGCGCAGTCGCAATGGTGCTGTTCTTAATGGTTCTTGCCATCACTCTGGTCCAATTCCGTGGTGAGAAAAAATATGCAAACTAGAAGAAGGAGGATATAACATGAAAGTAAAAAGCACAAATAATAAAATCAGCAGATCCCTCCTGTATGTGGTTTTGCTCATTCTGACAGCGGCTATGCTGGTTCCCTTTGCCTGGATGCTTTCGGCATCTTTAAAGCTTGATAAAGACGTATTTATCTTTCCGATCCAGTGGATTCCACAAAATCCCCGCTGGATGAATTACATTGACATCTGGACAAAGATTCCGCTTATGACCTTTGTCGGCAATACCGTGAAGATTACACTGATTGTAACATTTCTTCAGATTTTAACCAGCAGCTTTGCTGCCTATGCATTTGCAAAGCTGAAATTTAAATACAAAGACACCTTGTTTATGGCCTATATTGCAACAATTGCTGTTCCGTGGCAGGTTTACATGGTACCACAGTTTATGATGATGAGAAATTTTGGGTTGAATGATTCCCATCTTGCAATTATTTTCCTGCAGGCATTTTCAGCGTTCGGAGTATTCATGATGAGGCAGTTTTATCAGGGAATTCCTGATGAATTGTGCGAAGCGGCAAGAATTGACGGTATGACAGAGTATCAGATTTATTCAAAAATCATGCTGCCATTGTCAAAACCAGCGTTGTCTACGCTTACGATCTTTACTTTTGTAAATACGTGGAACGACTTTTTAGGACCATTGATTTATTTAAAAACAGAATCCAAAAAGACACTCCAGTTAGGACTTAAAATGTTTATCAGTCAGTATAGTTCTGAATATGGACTTATTATGGCGGCATCGGTTCTATCCTTAATTCCTGTATTAATTGTATTTTTATCTTTGCAGAAATATTTCGTAGAAGGAATTGCAGCTACTGGCGTGAAAGGTTAAACAATGGAAATAATAAAAAATTTCGTAGACAATATTCATAACGATGATTATAAAAGTGACTATGAGTTCCCCGTTATACAAGGGGAATCCATGGTCTTTCCCGGAGGAAGAAAAAAGCAGTCCCTAAACGGAGAATGGAACTTTTCTGTAGATCAGTACGATAACTGTTTAAGAGCAAAATGGTTTTTAGAACAGGAAACAAATGACGAAGGGCGAAACATTCCTCTTGATTATGGGTTTGATGAATGGGATACAATCAAGGTGCCGGGAGTATGGAATCTTGCCAGACCGGAATATTTTTATTACGAGGGACCGGCGGTATATAGCCGCCGGTTTTCTTTGGAAGAAGAGAGCAAAGGGCGCGTATTTTTACAGTTCGGGGCAGTTTCCTATGAAGCCAGGATATTTTTAAATGGAGTATTTCTGGGAATCCACAAAGGAGGTTCCACTCCATTTACCATAGAGATAACTTCTCGTTTAAAGGCTGAAAACAGATTAATTGTGGTTGCAGATAATACAAGAAGGAAAGAGCAGATTCCCAGTGAAAATACCGACTGGTTCTTATATGGCGGTATTTACCGGGATGTTTCTCTTCTTTTTGTACCAGATGTCTATATTAAAAATATGAAGGCAGGACTTATTAACAGGGAAACCGGGACGATTGAAGTAACAGCACTGATTGACTGTGAAAAAAAACTGACAGACAGCGAGTTGACTTTTTCCATACCAGAACTTAACATAGAAGTAACATTTCCTGTAAATGAAGACGGTACTTGCACGATGTACGTGAATGCAGGGAAATTATCACTTTGGAGTCCTGAGTCTCCAAAACGTTATCAAGTGCTACTGACATTGCGTAAAAAAGGAGTAGTTAAGGATGAGGTGACAGATCTCATCGGCTTTCGGACAGTAGAGACAAAAGACAGAAAGATACTTTTAAACGGCAGACAGATTTTCTTACGGGGAGCCTGTCTCCATGAAGAAACCGAGGAGCATGGAAAGGCAGTAACAAAGGATGAAATAAGGGAAGCGTTTCAGAGAGCGAAAAAGATGAACTGCAATTTTCTTCGTCTTGCCCACTATCCTCATACGGAGTGGGTATCAGAGATCGCAGATGAGGAAGGGATTCTCCTCTGGGAGGAGATTCCGGTTTACTGGTGGATTGATTTTTCAAACCCTCAGGCATTAGACGATGCCAGAAACCAGCTGACGGAATTGATTTCCCGGGATTTTAACAGAGCCAGTGTGATTATCTGGTCTGTAGGGAATGAAAACCCCGATACAGAGGCCAGGTATGAATTTATGAAGGATTTGGCAAGCACTGCCAGACGCATGGATCCCACCCGCCTGATCTCTGCCGCCTGTCTTGTGGATACGGTGAATTTAAGAATTGCCGACAGGCTGGAGCGTCATTTAGATGTCATTGGATTGAATGAATATTACGGCTGGTATGATCCGGATTATGAAAAACTGACAGAAATATTAAATGGTTCCCATCCGGAAAAGCCGGTAATTATCAGTGAGTTCGGAGCAGATGGTTATCAGCCGGATGAAAACAGCAGGAAATATGTCCGTGGCTCTGAAAAAGAGCAGGAAGAAATATATAAAAAACAGGTTGAGCTGTTTGGAAAAACAGAATATATTCAGGGCACTACACCCTGGATCCTGTATGATTACCGGACTCCCAAGCGGCTTGGCGCATATCAGAAAGGCTATAATATCAAGGGGCTTGTAACTGCAGACAGGAAGCGGGAAAAACCGGCCTTTGCAGTTATGAAAAATTATTATGAGGAGATAAAGAATAATGAAGGAAGCGATAGAGAAACTGTTGGAGAGTAAACCGGAACTGGCAGCAGACGAGCGGCGCCAGGCCCTTGATTTTGCTATTGGACAGCTGAAAGATAATTTAGAGGAGTTCACTCACTCTTTTAAAAAGGCATACAGTGAAGACGGCTTTTATAAGCCAACCCCTAATGTAAACTGGACCACCGGGTTTTGGACCGGACAGTTGTGGCTTGCATATGAGTGGAGCAAAGATGAGGCTTTTGCAAAGGCCGGCAGAATACAGGCGGAAAGTTTCTTAAAGAGGATTGAAAATAGGGTGGAAGTAGACCATCACGATATGGGATTTCTTTATTCCCCATCCTGTGTGGCAGCCTGGAAGCTGGCGGGAGATGAGATTGGTAAGACGGCGGCAATCAAGGCGGCTGATCAGCTGATCAGCCGCTTTCAGCCGGTAGGAGAGTTTATTCAGGCCTGGGGTCCCATGAACCAGCCGGAAAATTACCGTTTTATCATTGATTGTCTGTTAAATCTGCCTCTTCTTTACTGGGCATCAGAGGAAACAAATGATTCCAGGTACAGAGAGATTGCAGAGAAGCATATTCATACAGCTATTGCTAACGTAATAAGGGAGGATTATTCCACATGGCATACCTTCTTTATGAATATGGTGACAGGGGAACCGGACCATGGCGCTACCTGCCAGGGATACAGGGATGGATCTGCCTGGGCAAGAGGGCAGGCGTGGGGAGTGTATGGCTGTGCCCTTGCCTACCGCTATACCGGAAGAAAAGAATATGTTGAGGATTTTAAGAATGTGACTGGATATTTTCTGGAACATCTTCCGGAGGATTTAGTTCCTTACTGGGATCTGGAATTTACAGACGGGTCAGGAGAACCAAAAGATTCTTCTTCTGCGTCTATTGCTGCCTGCGGAATGCTTGAAATGGCCAGATATTTACCAGAGTCAGAAGCAGCTTATTATAGTTCCATAGCGGAAAAAATCATGAAATCGGTTGTGGAAGGCTATGCAGTAAAAGATGGAACAAAATCTAATGGACTGGTACTGCACAGTACGTATTCCAAGAAATCCCCCTATAATACCTGTACACCGGAGGGTGTGGATGAATGCAATATCTGGGGAGATTATTTCTACATGGAAGCGCTTGTGCGTCTGTCTGCAGACTGGAATCCATATTGGTAAGCAATTAATTAATGAAAAGAGGCGAATGTTGATGAAGCTTGAAACAAAAGAGGACTACAGACAGCTGATGTTTCGGCTGTTAGATCCATTAAAACCGTTATACAGTAATGGTTGTGCCAGACTGCACTTAGGGGACAGCGGTGTTACTTATCCTGAAGTAAGTCAGGAGATGGAGGCATTTTCCCGCCCCTTATGGGCGTTAGTACCTCTGTGGCTGGGGGGAGGAAAAGGCTATGAAGAAATTTATACCAAGGGATTAAGAAATGGTACGGATCCCCTTCATCCCGAGTATTGGGGCGGTTTTAATGATTATGACCAGAGGTTTGTGGAGATGGCTGCCATAGCAAGCGGTCTGATCTTTACTCCGGAAAAAATCTGGGAACCTTTGGAAGAAAGAGAAAGAGATAATCTGGCAAAATGGCTTTACGGAATCAATGAACATATCATTCCGGACTGTAACTGGCAGTTTTTCATGATTCTGGTAAACGTTGCATTGCAAAAGCTTGGTTATCCATATAGCAGTGAAAAGCTTTTATCAGGTCTCCATAAAATAGAAAGCTACTATATCGGAGAAGGCTGGTACCGGGATGGGGGGTCTAGTCAGAAGGATTACTATATTTCTTTTGCCATGCATTACTACGGACTCTTGTATTCGGTTGCGATGGAAGAAGAGGACCCGAAGCGGTGTAGTGATTTCAGAGAGCGTGCAAAGGTTTTTGCCAGAGATTTTATTTACTGGTTTGATGAAAACGGTGCCGCGCTGCCTTTCGGAAGAAGTCTTTCTTACCGGTTTGGAGAAGCTGCATTCTGGTCTGCTTACTTATTTGCAGGGCTTGACGATATTCCGGCAGGAGTGATAAAAGGGATCTTGTCCCGACATTTTAACTGGTGGCTGGACCAGAAAATGTTTGACCGGGATGGCGTTCTGACTATTGGGTATTCATATCCCAATCTCATCATGGCAGAGCGTTACAATGCACCTGGTTCTCCTTACTGGGGAATGAAGACTCTTTTATGTCTGGGGCTTGCGGATGATCATCCGTTCTGGTTTGCAAAAGAGGAACCCCTTCCACAGCTTGACAGCATAAAGCCGTTAAAGCAGGCTGATATGCTGATGCAGCGGATTGGCAGTGATGTGATCGCATATCCTGCAGGAGTCTGTGAAAAATACGGTCATGGCCACGTGCCGGAAAAATATTCCAAGTTTGCTTACTCCACCCGTTTTGGCTTTTCTGTAGCAAGGAGTCAGATTATACTCCATGAAAACGCGCCGGATTCTTCCCTGGCTTTTGTAATTGACGGCGACGATTATGTTTTTGTGAGAAAATACAGCGATCAGTATGAAGTATTGGAAGACCGGGTTATCAGCAGCTGGCATCCATTTCCGGGGATTTCGGTTAAAACCACCGTCATACCAAAGGAATATGGTCATTTTAGAATTCATGAAATTGAGAGCCGGTATGACTGTACTGCCTACGACTGTGGATTTGCCGTTAAAAAGTTTACAACGGAGTATGAACAAAAGGCAGAGGGAACTGCATCAGTGGTATCAAACGGGGAGCAGAGCTGTCAGCTGACCGGGACCGGTCCTGATGCAGCAGGCTATATCATTGAATCGGATCCCAATACCAATGTGCTTTATCCCAATGCAGCTATTCCGGCAGTCACCTACCGGATAAAAAAAGGAGAAACTGTCAGGCTTGAAACACAGGTGAAAAGCTCTGTAAGGTAACAGAGCTGTATCTTGATATAACCATACAAGACAGGAGGGCGAAGAAGATGTGGATGAATAAAAAGCAGAAATTGAAAGCTTCTTATTACAACAGTTTCTTCGCCCTCATTGTCATCCCGATTCTATGCATCTCACTGCTTTCTATTTTTATTCTACGCGCCCAGATGGTGGATTCCGCAGTATTAAATATCCGCCGCGCCCAGGACAACATCGCATCTGTTCTTGGAAATGAAGTCAAGGATGTTTCTCTTCGGTTATCCCATTTTATATACGTCAATGACAGCGAAATTGTGAGAAATGCTGCAAGGACCAATTCCCATGATCCGGCTGAAAAATATCATTATACCCAAATCCTGACAGAATCCTTTAACTATGCCATGGTTCCGGTGCAGGATATTCTGTCTGCTGTGTTTTATATGAAGTCCGGAGATCACACCTATATGAAATCCGATATAATTTTAAATCCGGATCAATTAAAAACATCACAATGGTATCAGGAAGCACTTTTAGAGCCGAATGTGGTGAAAGTCGGCTTTTATGATTATAGCGTCATGAATTCCAGAAAAAATGCTTATACCCTGACCATAGCAGCCGGGCTGTCTCCAGGGCCAGAGGTGGACCGGGAGGGGGTAATTGAGATGGCTGCGCTGTTTGTCTCTTCTCAGGCAGGACGGCTGATGAAAGAGTATAACAAAGAATCCATGCTTGGATCTGCTATGATTGCGGACAAGTCCGGCCATGTTATTTTTGATGCTGAAGATACAAAAGATCTTCTTCCTGAAACTATTACAGGAGATGAGCGGGAATTCAGCTATCGGATAAATGGAAAACGCTATATGAGAGTTGCAACAGTAGAGCCTGTAACAGGACTTTCAATTATCAGTGTGGTTTCTTATGATACCCTGACAAGCAGTTTTAACCGGACAGCCATGATTTTAATTGGTGTTGTGCTGTTTTTATTTCTGCTTTTTTATCTTTTCTCCAGTTATTTCTTAAAGAGTATCATTGAGCCCATTCACAACACAGTGGAAGGTATGCGTATGGTGGAGGAGGGGAATTTAGAAGTTCATGTACAGCCAAAAGGGCAGGCAGAGCTCCGGCTGATGATTCACTCGTTTAACAGCATGACGAGAAGGTTTAAAACTCTGATGGCAGAAAACGAAGAACAGCAGCAAAAAAAGCATAAGGCAGAAATTCGGGCACTGCAGTCCCAGATTAATCCGCATTTTCTGGTAAATTCCCTGAATTCCATCCGTTTTATTGCACAGATGTCAAAGTATGAGTCTATTGCACGAATGGCAGAGGCACTGATTAAAATTTTATCCGGTTCCTTTCGAAGCAACAATGGATTTTATACGTTAAAGGAAGAATTAGAGGTGCTGGACAGCTTTATTTATCTTATGAAAATCCGTTATTCCGATGGTTTTGACATCGTCTACCAGGTGGATGATGCCTGTCTTCTGGCTCTTGTTCCCAGGCTTATTTTGCAGCCGGTGGTGGAAAATTCCATTGTCCATGGCTTTGACGCAATGATGGAAGAGATGGGAACGATATGGATTGTTGGTGAGAAGAAGGAAGGGTTCCTTTTTTTAGAGATCCGTGACAATGGAAAAGGGATGACCAGGGAGGAGATTTCCAGTCTGCTCTCAGATAATGCGAAGGAGAGTGAGCGCAGGAATGTCGGAATCCATAATGTGCGGACAAGATTATCCTTAAATTATGGGGAACAATGCAGTTTTGTTATGGAAAGCGAACCGGGAGAATATACCCGGACACTCATTCGTATTCCCGTATCAGGAAAGGAGAATGAAACTTGAAACAGGTGCTGATTGTAGATGATGATACGATAATAAGGATCACGCTCCGATCTCTGATTGACTGGAATGAGTTTGGATACTGTATTGCAGCTGATGCCATAAATGGGCAGCAGGCACTGGATTATATCAGAAATAACCATGTAGATCTGGTCATTACGGATATGAAGATGCCGGTAATGGATGGAGTCGGACTTTTAAAAGAGATAAATAAGGAACAGCAAATTCCTGAGGTTCTGGTTTTAAGCGGTTATGATGATTTTAATCTGGTCCGCGACTCCTTCCGCTATGGGGCATGTGATTACATATTGAAGGAAGGGCTTACCCAGGAGGCACTAATTTCCGTATTAGAGAGACTGGACCGGAAGAACCCGGCAGAAGGAAAGGGCAGCCAGGCAGAGGACCATTCTAAAAACAGCCGTTCTGATTCAGTTCTGCTTGCTGAGATGGCGATGGGTAAGCAGCCGGTTTCCGGTAAATTCCTCTCTCAGGATTATTTAGTGATCCAATTTGAGATAGAGGATTTTTATAAAGTATCGGTGCGTTTTGGTGATAATTATGAGGAAGCTCTGATAAAGCCGTTCTTTGATCTGGCAGCCCAGATTCCGAGAGTGGCTTCCCGCTGTATTCTTGGAACTCTGGCTCCATCCCGGTTTTTAATGCTTTACCGGATCAATGATACTGTGCAGTATGAGGAAAATGCAGTCTCAGCCTGCAGGCAGCTATGTAATGTGTGGAAGCATTTTATGAATCTTACGGTATCAGGGGGAGTCAGCAGTCCTGGGCATGGTGAGAACGATTTTCTGGACTGTTTTGAAGAGGCGGGCCGGCAGCTTCGGCTTTGTCCGTTAAAAGGAAAAGGTACACTGTCTGCTCCCTGGGTGAAGAAATCCGTAGCTTATGAAGATGTGAAAAATACAGGAGATTCCTATAAGAAATTACTAAGAGGGCTTTTACTTGGAGATGACCTGATGGTTTCAGGGGAAAAGAGCCGCTTTATTGGGGAACTTTACAGGATCGGATTAGAGGAAGGAAAAGAAATGTGCCTTCGATTAATCTGTGCCCTGGCCTGGGAGTTTTCAGAAAATCATGATGATATTACTGCGATTTTTCCAGAAGCAGTAAACTATTACGAAAAAATAGGGCGGATGGAAGAGATCAGAATTCTGGAATTGTGGATCAATAACTATTTCCGCTGGATCATGGATTATCATACACATCAGTCAGACCGGAAACAGATGGATATGATGAGCAGAGCAAAACGTTTTATTTTAGATAATTATGCGAATCCGGAGCTGACTCTTAAAAGTGTGGCAGGATTTGTGGGATTTAATGAAAAATACTTCAGCACCCGCTTTACAAAGGAGGAGGGGATGACCTTTATCAATTATCTGACGCAGGTACGGATCCGAAAGGCCAGAGAACTGATGGAGACAACGGATTTAAAGATATATGAGATCAGCCAGAGCGTGGGATATAACAATGTGGAGCACTTTACCAGAGTATTTAAAAAGAATTGGGGAGTCAGTCCTGGAAATTACAGGAAATAAATCTGACGAAAGATCAAGTTTTCCAACCATATCTCATGGAGAAGGGTGTCTTGAAATGATAGGATGGGTACATCAATACAAGGGAGGTATTAAAGACATGAGAAAACGTATGCTTGCCATCGGACTTTGCGCAGCGATGGTTATGGGGAGTGCAGCCGGATGTTCTCCTGCTAAAGAGACCGGGGAGACGAAAAAGGAGGGGACTGCTTCGGCAGAAACGCAGGCCGGAAAAGATTTAGAAGGAAGTCTGGTATTTGCTATCTGGGATAACAATTTAATGGATTACATTGATGAAAATGATATGGTTGCTAAATTCCAGGAAAAATATCCCAATGCCGATATTGAAGTGGAAAAAATCAAAGATGACTCAGAATACTGGAATTCAATGAAAATGAGAACATCTGCAAATCAGCTTCCTGATGTTATGTTTAATAAGCCATTTACTTTATCCAGATTTAAAGATTATCTCATCGATCTGTCTGATTTAGAAGCAGCAAAGAATAATGAACTGGCTTCCGGTTATGCCATAGATGATAAGATTCTAGGAATCCCTATGACAGCCGGATATGAATATGTATATTACTGGAAAGATCTGTTTAAAGAGGCTGGAGTAGAAGTGCCGGCTACCTGGGAAGAGTTTGAGGAGACAGCACAGACCCTTCAGGATCATTTTAGCCAGAAGGACCCGGATTTCATGGCAATTGCACTTGGAGCAAAGGATGAATGGCCGGATTATCCGTACATGGAGTTTATGCCTGCTCTCCAGGGAGGAAACGGACAGAACTGGAATGACATGGCAAAGACAGATGCTCCTTTTGCAGACGGAACTGATATTAATAAGGCTTACAACAAGGTAAACAGTCTGTTTAGCAAAGATGTATTTGGTAAAGATCCTCTTGGCATGGGAAATGACCAGGTGACTTCTCTGTTCGCTCAGAAAAAGGCGGCTATGATCGCTTTGGGAGACTGGGGACTTCAGAATATTAAGAGCGGAACGGACGATGTTTCTCAGCTTGGAACTTTTTATCTTCCGGTCAGAGATCAAAAAGAGGATCCTTATCGTGTCATCGTACAGGGGGATTCCTTTATGGGAGTTACAACCCACAGCAAGAATCCGGAACTGGCAAAGGCTTTTGTGGAGTGGTTCTACAGTGAGGACTGGTATCCCGGATATATCAATTATGTGACCAGTGCTTCTTCCATGAAAAACTTCACCAAAGAAAAAGACCCCATTCTTGCTCAGGCAGATGAACTGCAGCCGGATAAGGAACTGGTAATGTATGATGGAGGCGGAGATCAGTTCCAGTCCATTCAAAATGAAATTGCATTCGATTATAAGAAACTGGGAGCTTCTATGTTTACCGATGGTTTTGATTTAAAAACCCAGCTGGATGAACTGAATAGCAAATGGGCAGCTGCCAGGACGAAACTGGGAATTAAATAATTGACAGGGGAAGGGGATAGGGTGTAAGAACCCTGTTCCCTTTTTACAAAACAGGAGGTTTGCATGAGATCACTGGAGAAACAGAGATTAAGATTTATTGTCTGCGCCCTCATCATTCCAATGGTTTTACTCATTGGATTCGTGGTGGTTCCGGCATTTGATTTAATTCGCATGAGCTTTACCAACTGGGATGGTTATTCAAAGAGCTTTGACTTAATCGGACTTGATAATTATCAGGATATGTTTAAAAATAAGGATTTATGGCTTTCATTGCGTAACAACGCAGTTTATTTTTTCGGACATTTGATATTCATCCCTATTGAGCTGCTGTTTGCAGTGCTGCTGACTTCAAGACTTCGTGCAGCAAGATTTTATAAAACTATGGTATTTATGCCCTATATCATAAACGGGGTGGCGATTTCCTATGCCTTTTCATACTTTTTTTCTCCTATAAACGGTGCTTATGATGAGATTCTGACAATGGTTCACTTAGAAGGTTTTATAAGAAACTGGCTTTCTGATCCTAAAATAGTAAACTTTGTTCTCACCTTTGTATCCCTGTGGCGTTTTTCCGGCTACCATGTGATCCTTTTCATGGCAGCACTGCAGTCTCTTCCTCAGGATGTTCAGGAAGCAGCAAGAGTTGATGGAGCCAATGCATGGCAGATGTTTCGGAATATACAGATACCTGCCATTATGCTGATGGTGGATTTTGTTTTGTTTGATAACATCAGAGGAGCTTTGCAGGTATTTGATATTCCATATGTCATGACCAGCGGAGGTCCTGGTTACGCATCTTCGACCTTTACTCTTTATACCATTGATACAGCATTCAAATACAGCAATTTCGGGCTGGCTTCTACGATGGCAGTGGCAATCATGGCAATGATTGTTGTGATCTATCTGATTCAGAATAAGATCATTCACGGACTGATTTTGAAAGGAGGGAAGAAGTGATGAACAAACGTTTTGCACAGCAGGGTTTAAAACAGGTTATCTGTATCTCAATGGTTTTGATTGTTATGGCACCGATTCTCTTAACCTTGTTTGCGGCTTTCAAAACTAAGGCTGACATGGTAAATACTTCGCCTCTTCTTATGCCGCCTGTGGCCAGAATCACATTTGCTAATTTTAAAAAGGTGCTGAGAGACAAATATCTGCTGATTGGTTTTAAAAACACAGGTTTTATTCTGGTTGTCAGCATTTTCTTTAACGTGCTTTTTGGAACTATAACGGCATTTATTCTGGAGCGCTTTGAATTCCGCATGAAAAAGGTGATTTTAAGCCTGTTTTTTCTGGGTATGCTTATACCAAGTTTTGTTACTGAGATTGCGCGTTTCAAAATCATAAATGGAATTGGTCTTTACAATACTCTGGGAGCACCGATTGTGATCTATATTGCATCGGATCTGATGCAGCTTTATATATACCGTCAGTTTATATCCACGCTTCCGGTTTCTCTTGATGAGAGTGCGCTGTTAGATGGCTGCTCGTACTTTGGTCTGTTTACCAGAATTATTTTTCCGCTGCTGGCACCTGCCACTGCGACGGTGGTTATTATAAAGGCAATAACGATTATTAACGATATGTATATCCCATATCTTTACATGCCGAAGAACAAGCTGCGGACGCTGACCACTTTTTTGATGAACTATGCCAATGCACAGCAGGGCTCATGGCAGAAACTGGCAGCAGGAATCATTATTATTATGCTGCCTACCATTGCTATTTACGTTTTTTTCCAGAAGTATATTCTGGCAGGAATTGCTTCTGGTGCAGTGAAAGAATAAATTATACAGGAAATCATAAAAAATGCAATGGATTCTTTTGCTGGTGTCCATTATAATAGACGTAACGTTTTTGTAGAAGGAGGATTTATTAATGGAAGAAAAGACTGCAAAGCTGGAATGGCTGAATGATCCTCAGGTTTTTTCTGTAAACAGGCTTTATGCCCATTCTGATCACCGGTTTTATGAGACAGATAAAGATGCAGTGAATGGTAATATGACTCTTTGCCAGCCGCTTAACGGAACGTGGAAGTTTTCCTATGCGGACAAACCTAAAGAGCGGGCAAAGGAATTTTATCAGAATGATTTTACTGCGGAAGGCTTTGATACAATTGTGGTTCCCGGACATATAGAGCTGCAGGGATTTGGCAGCTGCCAGTATATTAATACCATGTATCCCTGGGATGGAGTTTCTGATTTAAGACCTCCTTTTACGGATCCTGAAAACAATCCGGTAGGAAGTTATTTACGGGAGTTTGAATTAGAGGAGGAATTAAAGAATAAGCGTCTTTTTCTCTCATTTCAGGGAGTAGAGACTGCTTTTTATGTATGGCTGAACGGAGTTTTTATTGGTTATTCGGAAGATTCCTTTACTCCGTCAGAGTTTGAGATCACCCATGCGGTATATGACGGAACCAACCGCCTTGCAGTAGAGGTATATAAAAGAAGCAGTGCAAGCTGGATTGAGGATCAGGATTTCTTCCGTTTTTCCGGCATATTCCGTGATGTGTATTTATATGCAGTTCCCTCCTGCCATGTAAGGGATTTATTTGTGCATGCAGATGTTTCTGAAGATTATAAAGATGGACTTTTACGTGCAGAGTTAAAGCTGATGGGAGAAGTGAAAGGAAGTGTCAGCGCTGTCTTAAAAGACAGAAACGGTAATGATGTGTTATCCTTTGACTCACAGCCGGCAAAAGCAGATACAGAGTTTACCGGCTGTGTACCGGGAGCCCGTTTGTGGAATGGAGAGGATCCTTATCTTTACGAATTATGGGTTTCCGTATTCGATGAGAATGGGAAGATAATGGAGATAATTCCTCAAAAAGTGGGATTTCGCCGGTTTGAAATGAAAAACCGCATCATGTGCCTGAATGGAAAACGGATTGTCTTCCGTGGAATCAACCGCCACGAGTTTAATGTGAGAAGAGGACGGGCCATAACAAAAGAAGATATGCTTTGGGACATCCGTTTTTTAAAACAGCATAACATTAATGCAGTCAGAACCTGTCACTATCCCGATCAGAGTCTGTGGTATCAGCTGTGTGATGAATACGGCATTTATCTCATTGACGAAGCAAACTTAGAAAGTCACGGCTCCTGGCAGAAGATGGGGGCTTGTGAGCCCTCCTGGAATGTACCGGGAAGCCTGCCTGAGTGGAAAGAATGTGTAGTGGACCGTGCAAAATCCATGCTGGAACGGGATAAAAATCATCCCAGCGTTCTGATCTGGTCCTGCGGCAATGAATCCTATGCCGGGGAAGATATTCTGGCCATGGCGGATTTCTTCCGGGAACGGGATCCCGGCAGACTGGTTCATTATGAAGGTGTTTTCTGGAACAGGGAATTTGACCGGACCAGCGATATGGAAAGCCGCATGTATTCGAAACCAGATGAGGTTGAAAACTATTTAAAGGCTGATCCACAAAAGCCATTTATTTTATGTGAATATATGCATGCCATGGGTAATTCCCTTGGAGGCATGAATAAATATACAGATCTGGAGGATCGTTATGAGCTGTATCAGGGCGGTTTTATCTGGGATTATATTGATCAGTCTCTGATGAAAAAAGACGCATACGGGGAAGAGCATATGACTTACGGAGGTGATTTCGATGACCGTCCCACGGATTACAGTTTCTGCGGTGACGGGATCGTTTTTGCAGACCGCACTGCATCTCCCAAAGCCCAGGAGGTAAAATACCTTTATCAGGATCTGCGGCTGATTGCGGATGAAAAGGGAGTAAAAATCGAAAACCGCAGGCTGTTTGAGAGTACCTCTGACTGTGAATTTATTTATACAGTATTAAAGAATGGCGAACCGATCTTCCAAAAGCGGTTTGAAGCTATTGTGGAGCCGTTAAACAGCGGATATACCGCGATTGAACTTCCGGAATGGAATGAAGCTGGGGAGTACGTTTATCAGGTGTCGGCTGTTTTAAAGGAGGATACTTTATGGGCAGACTCTGGCTTTGAAACTGCCTTTGGAGAGACTGTCTGTATGATAGAAGGAAAACCTAAGGCTGTCGGGCGTACAACGTTTAAAGTGGTTTATGGAGATGTGAACATCGGCGTTTCTGGTGACGGATTTAAGATTCTCTTTTCCAGACAGGAAGGAAGTATTGTTTCCATCGTTTATGACGGAAAAGAATGGGTGGGAAGACCTCTAATGCCTGTATACTGGAGAGCCACTACCGATAATGACAAGGGAAATAAATTCTCCGTTAAAAGCTCCATGTGGCTGGGTGCAGGCAGATTTCCTTCCTACAGAAATGAAAACTGTAAAGTGGAAGAAAGACAAGACTGCATCCTGGTAACGTATACCTATCAGCTTTCTACTGTGCCGGAATCTGAGACAGAGGTTACCTATGAAGTGAATGCAGCCGGATCCATCCGTGTGAGAGCGGTATTTAATGGGAAAGAGGGATTGCCTCAGCTTCCTGCTTTTGGCATGAGACTCATAACTCCTGCTGCGGCAAAGCAGTTTACCTGGTATGGCAGAGGACCGGAAGAGAATTACTGTGACCGGAAAGAAGGGGCAAGACTTGGAATCTATAAAGATACTCCAGAAGGAAATGTATCTCCTTATCTGGTTCCCCAGGAATGCGGAAACAGGACCGGAGTACGGTGGCTGAAGGTTTCCGACCGAAAGGGGAATTCCATTGGTTTTCGGGCTGTTGCAGCACCATTTGATGCATCGGTTCTTCCCTATACTGCTGAAGAACTGGAGACAGCCACTCACCAGGAAGAGCTTTCTGCGCCAAGGTATACCGTTATCAGCATTTTCGGAGCCATGCGGGGAGTGGGCGGAGATGACAGCTGGGGAGCGCCGGTTCATCCTGAATTCTGTATTAGCGCTGAGAGAGAGCTGGTGACGGAATTCATCATAGAAAGAATGAGTATGGAAGAATACGATGAATATGATTTTTCATAAAATATGACACACAGTTGTCGTGTTATACATGGTATAATCCATAAAAACAGGTGACAGATCAGTAAAAGGAAAGGAGTTCTTATGCTTGAGAAGATTCCATCTCGCGAAGAGATGATAAGTTTAATCGGTGGGGATGCTTTTCATGCATGGGAAGCTCTCTGCAAAAGAATAGAAGAAGTGTATGATATGGACCGCCTTTGGAATAGCGGTGGTAAGGCCTGGAAGTACGAATACAAATACCGAAGAGGGGGGAAAACCCTCTGTGCACTTTATGCCGGAGAGGGCTGTTCTGGTTTTATGGTTATTTTGGGTAAAGCAGAACGGGAGAAATTCGAGCTGGACAGGCAGAACTATTTACCCTTGATACAGGAAAAGTATGATACGTCCACCACATTCCATGATGGAAAATGGATCATGCTTCCTGTTGACGATGTATCCTTGTTTGATGAGTTTATAAATCTTCTGAAGATAAAAAGACGTCCTAACAGAAAATAGATAATTGGGGGAGGTACCATGAAATATCCGTGGATTGATGGATTTCTAAAGAAAATGAACGGAGTTACCAGTGATTTTAAAGAGGAATGGAACTGGGACAGATATATGATTGACGGAAAGATGTTTGCAGCTGTCTGCAGAGATGATCAGGGGAAGGAAATGCTGATAACCATCAAACTGGACCCTTCTGAAGGGGATTTTTTAAGGCAGCAGTACAAGGACATTATACCAGGATATTATATGAATAAACTTCATTGGAATTCCGTTAAGGCAGATGGGGAAGTACCGGATGATTTATTAAAGGACATGCTGGAAAAGTCCTATTCTCTTATTTTCGCAAAGCTGACGAAAAAAAGGCAGAAAGAACTTTTAGGCGAGGGATGAATGATGAAGTATTTTGGTGAGGGATTAAGTGAGGAACATAAGGCGCTGAATCAGATAATCCGAAAGAAACAACGGACGGAAGAGGCGAAAAAAATTTTTCTGGACATTCATAAACAACTGCACCTTTGGAATATAAAAGAGAGAGAAGAAAATGAAGCAGACAGGTAAACTGCAAAGAACTGCTGAATTACCGCATGGCTGTAGGGGAACGGACCAGAGAGATTGTAAGTCAGCTAACCTTTGAGGACATGAAACGGAATGTGAATGAAGTGGATCTGATGAAAATAAGGGAGGAAGGCGGAGTAACATCACAAAAGGATTCTGTGTGGCTTTTGGAGTTTTGGGGTTCAAAGGATATCGCCGGACTGCTGTTAATGCCACCGACCCGGCATGTGATGCTGCATCTCAATGACTGCTGTAAATGGAAGGAAAAGATCCGAACCAGAACGAAATTTTTCCTGATATAGTTGCCCATAATTACCAGAAATGAATAAAAGTTCAAAATTTGCTTGACAGAATCTTAAATTGGCAGTATTCTTATGATTGTATATTAAATACAATAAAATCAAAGAAAAGGAGGCAGGAACTATGATGCGTAATCATGGAATTAGAAGAAGAAAAAACACAATGGAATATCTATCGATGAATTCAGTCTGCCTCATGGAATATTGTGCCTGTATTTAGGGATGTCAGGACAATTACAGCTTTTTAGCCGAAGCTTTTTTTATGAGTTTACCCGCAGTCTGAATGACTGCGGTTATTTTTTTGTCTATTTGCCGAAAAGACCGCATTTTGCAGTTTTTTCGGCTTTTTACATATATAGGAGAAAAATTCAATTTTATTTTTTAGAAAACAGGAGGAAATGGTATGAAAAATTTGTGGAAGTATGTGAGGAAATATAAGTTCCTTTACGTCCTTGCCCTTGCTGCTATGATTATCAGCATCCTGCTTGATGCAGCAGCGCCCCAGATTACAAAACATATAATTGATGATGTTATCGTGGGAGGACAGATGCAGGTTCTTATGAGACTTTTGCTGGGGCTTGTGGGAATTGGATTCGGAAGAGCGATATTTCAGTATACAAAGGAGTTTATTTTCGACTTTGCCGCTGCCCGGATCGCCTGTGGTCTGAGAAAGGATTTATTTGATCATATCCAGACGCTGTCCGTGGGATATTTCGACAGCCACAATACTGGGGAACTGATGGCCCGTATTAAGGATGACGCAGAACGGATCTGGAATGCATTTGGTTTTGTGGGGATGCTTGTCCTGGAATGTTCCATACACACCATCATTGTTCTTGTCTGCATGCTGCGGTTAAGCCCAATTCTGACTTTGATCCCAATTGTCATTATGCCGCTTATCGCCTGGTATGCTTTAAAGATGGAAAAAGGCCTTGGTGATGTCTATGACAAGATCAGCGAACAGACGGCTGAGTTAAATACAGTCGCTCAGGAAAATCTGGCTGGAGTCAGGACTGTCAAGGCGTTTGCCAGAGAAGATTATGAAATCAGTAAATTCAAGAAACACAACAAGCAGTTTTATGACTTAAATATGAGTCAGGCAAAGTTATTGATCCGGTATCAGCCGAATATTTCATTCCTTTCAAAGTTTCTCATGATGGCAGTGATTGTTGTTGGCGGCATACTTGTAATTGCAGGCAGGATGTCCATAGGTGACCTGGGCGCATTTTCAGAATATGCAAACAATATAATCTGGCCAATGGAAATGGTGGGCTGGTTAAGCAATGATATGGCAGCTGCATTTGCTTCCAATAAGAAAATCAAAAAGATTATGGAAGAGATACCTGTGATTGCAAATCCTGACAAACCAGTCCTTCCGGAGATTGTAAATGGAGAGCTTACCTTTCGCGGTGTAGATTTTCAGCTGGAAGGAAAGGAGATCTTAAGAGATATCAATTTTACATTGAAAAAAGGAAAAACTCTGGGAATTATGGGGGTTACCGGCTCGGGAAAGACTTCCATTGTCAATTTAATTGAGCGTTTTTACGATGTGACAGGGGGAGAAATTCTGATTGACGGAATCAATATTAAGGATCTGCCGCTGCCGTTACTGAGGGGAGGAATCTCAGTCGTTATGCAGGATGTATTTCTCTTTTCCGACAGTATTTCCGAGAATATTAAAACAGGAAATAAGGATGCCACCGAATGGGAAAGTGTTCAGCAGGCTGCGATTTCAGCAGAAGCGCACAGCTTTATTAATAAGCTGTCGGAACAGTACGAAACGGTGATTGGTGAGAGAGGCGTGGGTTTATCCGGAGGTCAGAAGCAGAGAATCAGCATAGCCCGTGCGATTGCAAAGGAAACACCCATTCTCATTCTTGATGATTCCACCTCTGCTCTTGATATGGAAACGGAACGGGAGATTGAATCACATTTATCAGAACTGAAAAACAGTTCCAAGATTGTCATAGCTCACAGAATCTCGGCTGTGCGCCGGGCGGATGAAATTCTCATTCTGGAAGATGGGAAAATCATTGAACGTGGGACGCATGAAGAGCTTATGAAGAACCGGGGGCAGTATTACAAAACCTTTGAGGTTCAGTATGGAAAGGAGGCTGCATTATGTCAGTAAATTCCAGCAGAGTGGATGAGGAACAGAAGGAAGTATTAAAAAAGGATACCATACTCCGGCTGTTTCGTTATCTTCTGGCTTTTAAAAAGAAGATTGTAGTCGTATTGTTTATCATGGCCGGCACCATTACCATCAGTATGCTGGCACCCTTAATCATGGAATACGCAGTCAATGTCTGCGTGGCACAAAAAGATATTAAAGGGCTCCTTCATATAGGTGTTTTCGCATTAGTCTTATTTGCGCTGTTTTTAATGGGTACGAAGGTCCGTATGCATCTAATGGCGGAAGTATCAAACCGGGTGCTTTTAAATATCAGAGAGGAATTATACCGGCATATCCAGTCTCTGGGCTTTGGCTTTTTTGACAGCCGCCCCACAGGCAAGGTGCTTGCGAGAATTATCGGAGACGTTAATTCATTGAAAGATGTTTTATCAGACAGCGTTACCCAGCTGATTCCGGATTTTATTACGGTGATCTGTGTTCTCAGTATTATGCTGATTAAAAACTACCGCCTGGCAATGGCAGCTTTGCTGACGCTGCCTGTGCTGGCGGTTGGAATGTTCTTTATCGAGACAAATGTTCATAAAAGATGGCGGATTTACAGAAAGAAAACCTCGAATTTAAATGCCTATATCCACGAGGACTTATCCGGTATCCGCATCATTCAAAGCTATGCAGCGGAGAATGAGACGAAAGAGGTGTTTCACGATCTGGTAGACCAGCATTACCGTTCATTTATTGATGCAGTGGTGGTTGCGGATGCATTTGGCCCTCTGGTTGAAATTACCTGGGGTATGGGAGGTTTTCTCCTTTATTTTATCGGAATTAATATTGTGGGGGTAGAGAATATCGGTATTGGTACGTTCCTTGCATTTTCCACATACATTGCCATGTTCTGGAGTCCCATTCGTAATCTGGCCAATTTTTATAATAAGCTCACTACCAATATCTCGGCTGCGGAACGTATTTTTGATATTATAGATACGGAAGTTGAGATTAAGGACCGGGAAAATGCCAGTGAACTAAGAACGTTAGAGGGGGAAGTGAGGTTTGAGGATGTCTCATTTGCTTACGGGGATGAGCCGGACCGTCTGATCCTGGATCACGTAAACTTCTCGGTAAAGCCAGGGGAAACTATCGCTTTGGTTGGACCGACTGGCGCCGGAAAGACTACTATTGTAAACCTGATCAGCCGTTTTTATGAGGTGACCAGCGGAAATATCTATATTGATAACCAGGAAATCAGAGGTGTAACATTAAAGAGTTTAAGAAGCCAGATGGGTATCATGACCCAGGATAATTTCCTCTTTTCCGGCACCATACGGGATAATATCCGATACGGACGATTAGATGCACCAGATGAGGAAATCGAAGAGGCAGCAAAAGCAGTCAATGCTCATGAGTTTATCATGAAAATGGAAAAAGGTTACGATACGGTGATCAGCGAACGGGGAGCAGGCCTTTCCATCGGTCAGAGACAGCTTCTGGCTTTTGCCAGAACCATGGTATCAAAACCCGGCATCCTGATCCTTGATGAGGCCACCTCAAGCATTGATACCCATACGGAACTGTTGGTTCAGGAGGGAATTGAAGTGCTGTTAAAAGAGAGAACCTCATTTATCATTGCACACCGGCTGTCAACCATCCGCAAAGCTGACCGCATTTTTGTTATTGATCAGGGAAACATACGGGAGGCTGGAAACCACGAAGAATTAATGAAGCTTCAGGGCGCTTACTATCAATTATACCAAAGTCAGTTCGCCTGACAGCAAAAGGGATTGACCGGACCGGATAAATGAAATAGAATAGAAGGCGAGGTGAATTAAGATGACAGAAGGAGCTTTAGTTCTAGAGGGGGGATCCCTGCGCGGTGTATTTACCGCAGGGGTTTTGGATGTATTTATGGAACAGGATATTGAAATGTCCTATGTAAATGGAGTTTCAGCCGGTTCCATGTCAGGTATGAGCTATGTCAGTAAGCAGATAGGCAGAACCATAAAAGTGGATCTGGATTATATCAAGGACAAACGATTTTTAAGTTTTCGAAATATGGTTAGGAAACGTTCCATTTTTAACTTTGATTTCCTGTTCGGGGAATTGAGCAGCACGCTGGTTCCCTTTGATTATGAGACATTTTATCAGTCTAAACAGATATTTGAAGTAGTTGCAACCCGCTGTAAGACGGGAAAGCCGGTATACTTTGAAAAGAGCACGTGCAAGGATTTTATTGATGCGGTAAAGGCTTCCAGCAGCATACCAATTCTTTCAAGAATGATTACGGTGGGAGGCAGGAAGTATTTAGATGGCGGCTGTTCCATGCCGGTGGCATATCAAAGAGCGATTGATCTGGGATATGATAAGATCGTTTTGGTTCTCACCAGAGAGCCAGGTTACCGCAAACCGCCCCTTGATCAATGGACGAAACGGGGATATGAACGTTATTTTGCACCTCTTCCCAGATTTTTAGAGGCACTTAAGGAAGTTCCCGACCGGTATAACCGGATGCAGGAAGAGATTGACCGTCTTGAGAAGGAAGGGAGAATCTATGTAATTCGCCCGGATCATCATGTGACGGTTCAAAGAACGGAGCAGGACAAACGGAAACTGGAGGCGCTGTATCAGGAGGGAAGACGTTTGGCACTGGATCACATGGATTCTCTGAAAGCTTATTTGAAGTAGAAAGGAAAAAGCGTACAATTTATGAGTATTTATGATACATTAAATTCTATGCAGAAGGAGGCGGTACTTCAGACTGAGGGACCGCTTCTTGTGCTGGCAGGAGCGGGCTCTGGAAAAACCAGGGTTTTAACGCATCGGATTGCATATTTAATAGAAGAAAAGGGAGTGAATCCCTGGAATATACTGGCTATAACATTTACCAATAAAGCGGCAGGGGAGATGAGAGAACGTGTGGACCGTCTGGTGGGATTCGGAGCGGACAGCATCTGGGTTTCCACATTTCATTCTTCCTGTGTGCGTATATTAAGGCGTCATATCGAAAGCCTTGGCTTTTCGACGAATTTTACCATATACGATTCTGATGACCAGAAGACGCTGATGCGCCATGTTTTGAAAAAACTGGATTTCGATCCTAAGGTTTATAAAGACCGGGCGATGCTGGGACTGATTTCCACAGCAAAGAATGAGCTGGTCAGTGCGGCGGAGTTTGAACTTTCTTCCTCTGGTGATTTCCGGCAGCAGAAGGCGGCTCTCGTTTACAAAGAGTACCAGAGTCAGCTGAGAAAGAACAATGCACTTGATTTTGATGATCTGATCATGAAAACAGTGGAGCTGTTTCAGAATAATCCGGAGGTTTTAAACTATTATCAGGAACGTTTCCGCTATATTATGGTGGACGAGTATCAGGACACCAATACGGCTCAGTTCCGGTTCATCAGTCTGCTTGCAGGTAAATATAAAAATCTTTGTGTAGTGGGCGATGACGACCAGTCTATTTATAAGTTCCGTGGTGCCAATATTGAGAACATATTAAACTTTGAAAAGTCTTATAATAGTGCTAAAGTAATTAAGCTGGAGCAGAATTACCGTTCCAGTCAGAACATTTTACAGGCTGCAAATGAGGTGATTCGTCATAACAGAGGCCGAAAGGACAAAACTTTATGGACGTCCAATGAAGAAGGACCGCAGGTTCAGTTTAAGCAGTTTGAAAATGCAGCAGAGGAAGCGGAAGCCATAGTCCGTGACATTTTAAACAGTCCCTCTGATTATCAGGATTGTGCCGTTTTATACAGGACCAATGCCCAGTCCCGTCTGATTGAGGAACGATGTCTGCAGCATAATGTCCCTTACCGTATGGTCGGCGGCGTCAACTTCTACCAGAGAAAAGAAATCAAAGACATTCTGGCGTATTTAAAAACAATTGCCAACGGTAGAGATGATCTGTCTGCCTTAAGAGTCATAAATGTTCCCAAAAGGGGAATCGGAGCCACCAGTATCGGGAAGGTGCAGGCATTCGCTTCCGAGCGTCAGATGGGGATATATGATGCATTCTGCCGGGCGAAAGCGGTGCCGGGACTGGGAAAAGCAGCGGATAAGATCCTGGTATTTACGGAAAAGATAGAAGATTTCAGAAACAGGCTGACAGAGGAGACGTACAGCATTCATGAGCTGATAGAAGATATTCTTGATGAGACCGGCTATCAGAAGGATTTAGAAGCGGAAGGCGAGATTGAATTCCAGACGCGGCTTGAGAATATCGAGGAGCTGGTTAATAAAGCGATCAGCTTTGAAGCAGAACATGAGCATCCGGAATTAAGTGAGTTTTTAGAGGAAGTTGCTCTTGTGGCGGATGTGGACCGTATGGATGAATCGGAAAACCGGGTTACACTTATGACACTCCACAGTGCCAAGGGCCTTGAGTTCCCAAGAGTTTATTTAAGCGGTATGGAGGATGGACTATTCCCCAGCATGATGGCGATCTCTTCAGATAATAAAGAGGATGTGGAAGAAGAGCGGAGGCTTTGTTACGTTGGTATTACAAGGGCTCAGAAGTTCCTCATGATGACTGCGGCCAGACAGCGTATGGTTAACGGTGAAACCAGATATTCAAAGGTCAGCCGTTTTGTGGAAGAGATTCCAGGGGAACTGCTGGATTCGGACAGGCTGGAGCAGAGGCTTTCGTCCAGGGCGAAGCCGGATTTTGACGACAGCAGTCTTCCGTGGGGAAAAGGTACGTCTTCGGGGCGGACCGCAGGTGTCAGCAGCTTTGGACCGGGCAGCAATGCATATGCCTCAAAGTCATCGAAACCGGTATCCACTCCTGGATTTGGAAAAGCGTTCACAGTGGAAAAACCTCTTTCTCTCGGGTATAAAGAAGGAGACCGGGTCAGCCACATCAAGTTCGGACTAGGCGAGGTAAAGGAGATCAAAGATGGCGGAAGAGATTTTGAGGTGACCGTACATTTTGACCAGGCAGGTGTGAAAAAGATGTTTGCTTCTTTTGCTAAACTGAAGCTTGTGAGAGAATAATTAAATATACATAAAATTTTAAAAAAATCTAAAAATGATAGTAAAAAAGGCAATATAATGGTATAATAACTGCTACAGGCAAAGAGAAAAATCTGTGCCGAACAGGATATGAAAGAAAGCAGGGCTCTCAGAAAGGACGTGGAGACATGAACAGATTTGATGCAATGAGCAAAGAAGCTATGGGCAAACTGGAAGATCTTATGAGCTCAAGCAGAGTGAATGATTTGCTTCATAAAAGAGAACAGGAAGAGAAAAAGAAAAACTGTATCCTCTGGATACTCGCAGTCATAGGTGCGGTAGCTGCAGTTGCCGGAATTGCTTATACCGTATATCGTTTCTTTACTCCGGATTATCTGGAAGATTTTGAAGACGATTTTGATGATGATTTCGACGATGATTTCTTTGAGGATGAGAAGATGGAAGAGAGTTCCAAAGAATAAAATCTGGCATTAAAAGGAGAGCGTGCCTCAGAAAGTGAGACACGCTCTTTTACGGTGTATAAATAAAATTAAGAGAATAAAAGGAGTCAGCAAACGTGAAAAAGGGTGAGATATACGAAGGTACAATCGGACGGTTTGATTTTCCCTCCAAAGGAATGATCGAGCTTGCGGAAGGAAAAATTACTGTAAAACACGCACTTCCCGGACAAAAAGTGAGAGTTATGATCAACAAAAAAAGAGGGGGGAAATGTGAGGGCCGAATTCTGGAGGTCTTAGAGTCATCACCCCTGGAATATGCAGAATCTCCCTGCCCTCATTTTGGAATCTGCGGAGGCTGCACTTACCAGACAATCCCTTATGAGGAACAGTTAAAGATCAAGGAACAGCAGGTGAAATCCCTGTTAGACGGTGTTGTGAAAGGGGATTTTATTTTTGAAGGGATTAAGCCAAGCCCGACAGCCGATGGTTACCGCAACAAGATGGAGTTTTCCTTTGGAGATGAATATAAGGATGGACCTCTTTCCCTGGGAATGCATAAAAGGGGGAGCTTTTATGATGTAGTGACAACAACGGAATGTAAGATTGTGGATTCGGATTTCTGCGATATCTTAAAGGCGGCTTTAGGATATTTTGAAGCACTGGGAACTGGATTTTATAAAAAGATGCAGCATACCGGCTATCTGCGTCACCTTCTGGTGCGAAGAGCTGTAAAAACTGGAGAAATTCTGGTTGATCTTGTTACTACAACTCAGGAGGACCTTGATTTAAAGGCTTTTGTAGGCTCTCTGCTTCATTTGAAACTGAACGGAAAAATTGTGGGAATTCTTCATACATTTAATGACAGCCTGGCAGATGTGGTAAAAAGCGACCGGACGGATGTTTTATACGGACAGGATTATTTTTACGAGGAATTGCTGGGACTGAAGTTTAAGATCTCACCATTTTCCTTCTTTCAGACCAATTCACTGGGAGCGGAGGTGCTGTATGAAACCGCAAGAAGCTATGTGGGAGAGACAAAGGATAAGGTGGTATTCGATTTATACAGCGGCACTGGCACCATAGCTCAGATTATTGCACGCGTTGCAAAAAAAGTGGTTGGCGTTGAGATTGTGGAAGAAGCAGTGGAGGCGGCTAGAGAGAATGCTGCTGGAAATGGCCTTGATAACTGTGAATTTATCGCGGGGGATGTATTAAAGGTGATTGACGGGCTGGAAGATAAGCCGGATCTTATTATTTTGGACCCGCCAAGAGATGGGATTCATCCAAAGGCACTGGGGAAAATTATTGACTTTGGGGTGGACAGGCTGGTTTATGTGTCTTGTAAGCCCACCAGTCTGGTGAGAGATTTGGAAGTGCTACAGGAGAGGGGATATGAGGTGGTCAAGGCTTGCTGTGTGGATATGTTTCCTTCAACGGCGAATGTTGAAACCGTTTGTCTGCTTTCAAAGAAACCTTGATTTTAGGCAGGTATATCGGATTATTGAAAAATAATGGGTCTGTGTTTTGGAAAAATCTGTATGGTGTTACTGAATCTCAGATGGGGATGGGGTAACGCCATGTAGTACCTAAATAGGGTTTTGCTAAAAAGTATGGGTCATTCAAAATTGTTCATGCTTATAAGCAAAACCTATCTCCGAGGGCAAATAGTCAGGTCAATAAATTCACGTTGACTAATATTTAAACCACTATGAATATAAACGTTCTTAGGTATTAAGTAGATTTTTTTGAGCATTTCTTCTTTATTTTCACATAATCCAAAATGTAGTTGTCTGTGACAAATTGGGAATGAAGAAACAATATTTGCATATACATCAAGACTGTTTTCGAATTGGATTTGCATTTTCCTTGCCGTATAATAAAACCTCCAAACTGAGAAATATTTTCTTACATCAGTTTGGAGGTTTATACAAGCTTTGGGATAATCTCGCGTTCTATTAACTTAGTGGGATGACCACATCAGAATACTACAGATAATCTATTATATTGTTATCGAAATAGTTACAAGTTACATCTAAAGACCATGTACCTGATCCTGCATGATTTAATTCTATATGTGAATTTGCTCCCAACACTCCTGTTGCTATGTCAGATACATAAGAACTATAATTGGTTCTATAAGAGAAAGAATTGCTTGATGGATATTTTAAAGTGATTTGTTGCTGATGGTTCGCATCTTGACAAGTATAGGCTACACGTTTGCCAGACATTGTTACATGATTATCTGATTTTGTCCATCGACCGCTTACGCTTGTCAATAAGTATCCCTTCTGTCCATTAGAAAGAGTGGTGGTACTATAGTTTATAGTGATAAAGCCATGCACACTTATTGAATCATCCCATTCATCATTGTTCTGCCCGCCTAAAAGATTAATGCTCTGCCCTTTTGTTGCAGCCTCTAAATGCATGTATTGATTTTCAAGAGAGTAAGAATATGTTTTAGAAATACTGCCATCTGCACTTCTTTTTTCTAGCTGTGGTGCTTCAAATGCCTGTACATTATATTGTGTACCATGTGGTCCAGTTAATGTAATAGTACATCTCTCAGCTGGTTTTGATGAAGCGTTAGTATCATTGGCAGCAAAAGCAAATCCTGTATTTGATGTTAATAATGTTACTATAGCAGTACAACACATAATTTTTTTAAAAATCTTGTTAATAATCATATTAATCCTCCTTACATTTGATAAAGACCAATTATTGCTCATACATTTTAGCAAGAACATGCGTTGCTAATTCAAATTGTGATTTTGAGACAAATATTTGATATTGTGTTTCGCTGTCAACTCGTTCCCCATATGATATAAAATTTCCTGTTCGCCTATTTCCACTTCCAGTATACGTACTTTTCACTTTGAAAGTAATCCTATTTTTACCAAGAAGTGTTTGGGCTTTAGCGAATTGCATGGGGTCAAAAGTACTTAAAACTTCTTTTTTTCCCAATAAAAGGTCAATTATAGACATATTCTAATTCCTTTCTCTTTATATCACTTTTTTATTACAACGCATATCTGGTCTTTTTACATAGTTTACACCATAGTAAATAATAACACTAACATGTAATAAATCAATACAAGTGCCAAAATTATACATGTTGAGTGCCAAAATTTGCATTTTCATATCAAGATATGTTAAAAACAGGTCAATAGCATTCCGAGTTTCCCGTTTTGTAAGCGAGCTTCACATTTTGAAATCACCTTCAATTTTTCGTTCAATTTTTGAAACAGAAATTAGACAAGAATCAAAATTGGACAAAGTCTGGTAATTAGGTGGGGTAAATTTTTACCTCACCTAGTAAAAACAGCATCGTAGTTTCGCCATGTAGTATCAAACTTCCGTCAACAGGAACGTTGAAACCGTGTGCTTGCTAAGTCGGAAAGACCGCTAAATCAAAGGTTATCGAGATTTTGAAGTGAACATGTAGGTGTGTTTTAGAGGTGGAATTCCTTACTTCTCAGGATAAGGGGGTAAGGAATTTTGTACGTTATGGCAGAAGTGTGGCGGCGGTTATGGCTTTGGATCGTGCAATCCGGAATATCAGGAACAACGTAGGAAGTGTATACGATGATAGAGAGATTTTAGTATTTTAAAGAAGTCATCTGCACAGAATAGAGTTAGAAGTCCCTTTACTTTATAGAAAAAAAGAGTTATAATAATATCATAATAATGATATGAAAGGAAGTGCAGGGTATGATTATTAAAGCATCAGCGGCATTGAGAAATGACTATACAACGATTTCCAATCTGGCAAAAGAGACAAAAGAACCTATTTATATAACTAAAAATGGTGAAGGTGATATGGTGTTGATGAGCATTGACGCCTTTGAAAAACGGGAGCAAGTTATAGAACTCCGGTCAAGGGTGTTGCAGGCAGAGCAGGAGCGTCTTAGCGGAGCAAAAACTATGAGTGTTTCAGAAGCAAGAAAAGCATTAAGAGAGCGTTTAAATGAAGTATAAGGTGGAAATTCTTCCGTCTGCCTGGGAGGATTTGAAGGGAATTGAAGACTATTATGCAGTGCAGATTGATGCAGAAACGGCATTAAAAGTCAGTGACCATATTTTAGATGCCATTGAACGTTTACAGGATTTCCCGGATTCTGGCTCCCTAACACCTGATAAATGGCTCAATGAAAGAGAATACAGAATGGTGATATGTAAAAAGCATGTGGTAATCTATAAGACAATAGAAACATCTGTCTATGTTTATCATATCGCAGACACGCAAACTGAATATACGAAATTGTTTTATTAGTAAGCAGGTTATAAGAAGCCTTGGGAGTATGGAGTCTCAAGGCTTTGTTTTTGTCTATTTTCAGGAGGAAAGCAGATGGGAATCAGAAGTTTCCATATAATAAAACCTCCAAACTGAGAAATATTTTCTTACATCAGTTTGGAGGATGAGGTAATACATACGTATAAAAGTTTTAGTTATTTTCAAAATATTATCAATTTTTTTGTAACAAAGCTTCACTTTATCGGATATATGGATGAAAATAAGAAAGACTGGAGGAAGCTACCTTGGATGATATTGAGAGAGCCTACAATCAGCATGCAAAGGCGGTGTATAAATACTTGCTTAGCCTAACTCATAATGAAGATTTGGCAGAAGACCTAACACAAGAAACATTCTTTCGTGCTATGCGGACCATAGGCAATTATGACGGGAGTTGTAAGTTGGTAGTATGGCTTTGTCAAATAGCTAAGCACATTTGGTATCAATGGCTGGCTAAGCACTCTCGATGGAAGCAGATTGAGCTTACGGAGGATGTGCCGGGTTATGAATCACCGGAAATATCCACATTGCTTCGAATGGAAAAAACAACCTTATATAAGGCGATTCACGCATTGCCGGAGCCAATGCGTGAGTTGGTACATATGCGTTTGACGGGTGAGTTTTCATTCGCAGAGATTGGCGAGATTTTAGGTAAGAACGAAAATTGGGCACGTACCACGTACTATCGATCTAAACAAAAAATAATTAAGGAAATGGAGAGACTTAAATGAAATGTTCCATTGTAAAAGATCTGTTATCTAATTACATTGACGGTTTGACAAGTGAAGAAACAAATACAGAAATAAGAAAACATCTTGATAATTGCGACAATTGCCGGACGGTTTATGAAGAAATGTCAGTAGTTATTCCCCAAGAAATACCGAATGAAGATAAAAATATCGATTTTCTTAAACGGTTAAAAGCAAAAATGATACATAAGAATATTATGGTTGCCCTTTTGACCTGCATCATCGTATTATGTGGATTAATTATTTTTGCAAAGAATTATGAAATACCACTCCCCTTTGACGTCAACCGCATGTCTGTGGAATTATGTCCTTCTGTGGTTATAACCAATGAAAAAGGTAGAGTTATATGGGAGAAATTGGATACTTCAAACGCTGTGGATGTCAAGCAAAAGGATTCTGGTGATATAATTAATGTGGTTGAAAGAGTTTATAGGGGGATTTCTCAAATTTCTGAAAGTTCAACAGGCAGGGAGGTCAATCGAAATGGAGAGAATGTAAGGGTTATTTACTACTGCTACGCTAAAACGTTGTGGACCAGCCTGCTCTTTGACTCTGACCTTGCAGCTTATAGTGAAAGCGGTAGTAGTACAGGATCAGACATATATGGTGATGGATACGAAACTGTGGACTACAAGCCGCAGATGATAGAGATTTATTATTTACCGGTCAGAAATTTGAATAGACTTGAAAAGCTTTCTGATGAGGAATATGACATGCAGAAAGAAAAGGGCACGTTGGTTTGGAATGGAGTTAATTAATTAGCTTCTACAGAATCTTATCCCACCCAATAATCTACGGTTTGCTTCTGCTATGTAGTAAAAAATCTCCGTCCACAGGAAAGTGAAGACCGTTTGTCCGCTGTCGAGGATACTGACAGGAGTGTGGCTTTTAAAGAATTCAAATCCGGAATGCGGCGCTTCCTGTGTGGTTTGGCGAAAAAGGTACTTCTTGCCAATAATATAGGTCTGCTATGATCTGAAGTAAAAGTCATGCCAGGTACAGAAATTTTAGTACTCATGGCATGGAGCAAGCTGGAATTTTGTTTTATGGGGCTTTACTTTGGAACCTTAATAATAATTGAAAAATTATTTTTGCAGAAAAGCATGATTCAATGGCCTAAGGCTGTCTGTTATATATACTCATTGTTGTTTGTTGTTATAGGCTGGGTGTTTTTTGAATTTACCAATCTGACGGATGCGTTGAGTTATCTGCGGATTATGTTAGGAGTGGGAGGTAATGTACTTATTGAAATCCAAATAGTTACGAAGCTTAAAGCTTATGCCATCCTATATCTTGTATATACTTGACATACAATTAAAAAGGGTGCATACTTATTGTAGATCGAGTTAGTAAAAACTAACCGACATAAAGGAAGTGAAATCGTTTATCAGTTAAAAGAAGTATTAGTAAAGACTCCATCAATAAAAAGAAACAGAACTGTTTCTATCAGCATTAATGATGAAGTTATTTACATATCTGAAAAACGGTATAAAAGATAAAGGAGGCTATGTATAATATGAAAGCAGAACAATTAGAACGAATGAAGCATGGTACAGGATTCATTGCAGCATTGGATCAGAGCGGAGGAAGCACACCGAAGGCTTTGAGAGACTATGGAATAGAGATGTCAGAATACCATGCAGAGGATGAAATGTATGATCTGATTCAGCAGATGAGAAGCCGGATTATCACAAGCAAGGCGTTTTCGTCCAACCATATATTAGGGGCAATCCTGTTCGAAAAAACAATGGAACGTAAAATCGACAACCTGTATACTGCGGATTATCTGTGGGAGAAAAAAGGGATTGTTCCTTTTCTGAAAATTGACAATGGGCTGGATGAAGAAAAAGACGGAGTTCAAATGATGAAGCCGATTCCGAAGCTGGAAGAACTTTTGAACAGAGCGGCCGTTAAAAATATTTTTGGAACCAAAATGCGTTCCGTTATCCATGAAGCAAATGGAGATGGTATTCATGCAATTGTAGAACAGCAGTTTGAATTAGGTCAGAAAATTGCAGATGCTGGATTTGTACCGATTTTGGAACCGGAGGTAGACATTCATAGCAGCAGCAAACAAGAAGCAGAGGAAATGTTGGTTGCGGAAATTAAAAATCATCTAAACAAGCTGGATGATTCAATGAATATTATGCTGAAGGTGTCTATCCCTTCTGTAGCTGGAACTTACAGTGGACTAATGGATGATCCGAGAATTGTGCGAATTGTGGCACTTTCCGGTGGATACAGCCGTAAAGAGGCAAATGAATTGTTGAGGCAGAACCCGAAACTGATAGCCAGCTTTTCCAGAGCACTTCTTTCTGAACTTTCTATAAAGCAGACGCAGCCGGAATTTGATGCGGTATTATTGAAAACAATTATTGAAATTTACGAAGCATCCTTATAGGGAGGGACTGAATATGAGTCATCAATTAGTATTGCTCCGTCATGGAGAAAGTATCTGGAATTTAGAAAATCTGTTTACTGGCTGGACAGATGTTGACTTATCAGAAGCCGGCAAAGAAGAAGCAAGAGAAGCTGGCCGGTTGTTTAAGGAGCAAGGATATGAATTTGATATCTGCTATACCTCTTATCTGAAACGTGCAATCCATACGCTGAATTTAGCTCTGGCGGAAATGGATGCAGAATGGCTGCCTGTAATAAAGGCCTGGCAGCTTAATGAACGTCATTATGGGACCTTACAGGGGTTAAATAAGTCACAGACGGCTGAAAAATATGGAGAAGAGCAGGTGAGAATCTGGCGGCGTTCTTTTGATGTACAGCCACCGTCCCTGGAGCCGCAGGATGAAAGAAATCCCGCGCATCAGAAAGCATATCAAAATGTGGCGGAAAACGAATTGCCGTTAGCGGAAAGTCTGAAAGACACCATCGCGCGGGTTATTCCATACTTTGAGAAGCAGATCAGACCGCAGCTTATGGAAGGAAAAAGGGTATTGATTACAGCGCATGGAAATTCCCTGAGGGCCCTGATTATGTATCTGGAGCACCTTTCCAAAGAGGAAATCATAGGGCTTAATCTGGCAACGGGCATTCCGTTAGTATATAAATTGGATGATACACTTTCGGTCATTGAAAAGCAGTTTTTAGGAAATCCTGATGTGATAGCTGCAAAAATGATGAAGGTAGCAAATCAGGGAAAAAAATCAATATAAAGCGCTGTATAAGATACGTAGGTAAAAAGCATACCATAAGCCACCAAAAGTCATTCTTTGATCTTGGTGGCTTATGGTAGTTTGTAACGCCCCCAAAAAGTTAAATGGATAGACGGGTTGATTTTTTGTAGAGTTCACCATGATATTTACCAAATCCTGTCCCTAATATACCAATTTGCATTGTATTTACTCCTTTTATTTGATATATTTATGGTACTAAATTATTTATGAGAGCAGTATGTCATAAAAGGAGAAATTCAAAATGGAGGTATTGCTTTTGTTGAAGGCTATCAATTAAATCTTGAACAAACGGATGATACACTTAAGACTTTAATAACTAATCTATATGCCATGCCGGAGCAAGAATTCCTGAGTCTTTTAAAATTCCAGAAGATTTTATGCTTAAGAGTTATTGGACTTTTTCGGTTAAGTCTTTTAAAGAGAGTCGAAAAGAAAGTGAATATTATCCAGTCGAGATTAAAGTTCACGAATCACATGGTGCAATATTTTAAAATTATGGTTTAATAGGTATAAAACAGGTTGAAGATTTTGTGATTGGGATGATTAATTTGCATAGAAAAGATGTTGCGGAAGTAGACGTAAGAGCTTTTTTATGCTACGGGCAGATATTATATCCTGATGAAATGAACCGCATCTTAATACATTTTAATCGGAGGTATGTGTAGTGGTCATTAAAAAAATTGGCGAAAACAAAAAGGAAGAGGCATTGGAACTTGTTCTAAGGGGATTTATGAAATATGAGGCTCCTGATTATGCTGATGAAGGTGTTGAAACATTTAAAAGGACAGTAGTATATAACGAAGACTATATTGAACGCATCATAATGTATGGTGCTTATATAAATGATAAAATTGTGGGTGTTATAGCAACGAGAAATAGCGGCAGCCACATAGCATTATTTTTTGTTGACGGACAGTACCATCGAAAGGGAATAGGAAAAAGACTGTTTCAGACCGTGCTTGAACAAAGCACGGCGGATGAGCTAACTGTTAATTCTTCACCATATGCCCAAGAAGTCTATCATCATTTGGGCTTTGAGGATACTGCTTCGGAACAGGTTACAGATGGTATAAGATACATACCGATGACATATAAAAAGAATACATCCGATATTGCATCATTTATTCAAATGCTTGAATATAAAGATACTTCAATAGCATATAAAACCTTACAGGAATTGGAGCGAATATCAGATGAAACAGGGTCTGTATATGCTCATATAGGGAAATTTATAAACATGATAAGCAGTGACAAATATGTGGTTCGGGTGCGTGGTTTCCGGCTTTTTTGCAAACAGGCCAAGTGGGATAGGAATAATATTCTGGATGAAAACATAGATGCTGCCCTGCATATTCTGAATGATGAAAAGCCGACTGCAGTAAGGCAGGCTCTTGCAGCATTATCAGATGTTATTAGATATAAACCGGACTTAAGGGAAACCGTGAAAAAGGCTGTGTATGAAATAAATTATTTGCGGTACAAGGACACCATGCATAGCCTGATTGCAAAGGATATTAGGGTGGTGCTTGATCTGATCAAGGAGATTGGAGAATGTTAATTAGGCTGATTTTATCACGCTTCAGTAGGATAATTCTAATAAGTAGACAACTCCCAGTATGTCAGTTAGACAAATTGGCCTAAATTGTTATAAGTTCAGGAGGCATGTACGATGTCATTGTGATTTTTGGAAATCCTGATAATTATGTTTCCCGTGGGTTTAAAAGCTGTAAAAAATTTGATATTTGCATAAAAGAAGACTTCTATCCAGCAGCCATGCTGGTAAAAGAGTTAACAGAAGGATGTCTGGACAAAAGAAAATGGCGCTATATCGAAAGCGAAGTCTATCAGATTGATGAAAAAGCGATGGAGCAGTTTGATTTGAGTTTTGAAAAAATGGAAAAGAAATTCCAACCAAGTCAGGAAGAGTTTTATATTCATAGTCATTCAAAAATTATATAAGTTTCTGAAGTAATTAAATAAAATGGTAAAGGGAAGCTGGATTTGCCCTTTACCATTTTATTGCATGAGGCTTTCTATTAATTCAATTGTATGCTTGACATACAATTGAAAAGGATGTATACTTGGCACACAATAGGTTAGCAAGAACTAACCGGCGAAAGGAAGCGAAAAGATGAATCAGTCAAAAGGAAATCAAAAGCTTTATTATAAAATGCTTCATCAAAAACGAGAAACAGAGCTGCTTTTAACAGCATTAAGGGTAAAAGTATTTTCGTATCTGGAAAATTGGGAAACTCCAAAATCTGTTGCAGGGAAATCAGACTTAAATGAGCGAAATTTATCTTTTGTGCTAAATGCATTAGCATCCATTGGATTACTTGAAAAAAATAACGAAGCTTATAGAAATACACAGCAGAGTAATGATTTTTTAAATCCAAAAAGTTCAGTTTATTTGGGCGAGAGTATCCTTTTTAGAGAGAAAATGATGTCTCTGCAAAATATCGAAGATCGTTTGATAAACGGTCCTGACAAAAACGTTCTTCATAATAATAAAGGAGTTGAGGTATATGATTTTTATGAGGCTGCTCGGGTGAGTATTCCTGAAATGTATACAGGGCGTGTTCAGTCTCTGATTCAAGCGGTAACAAGCCTTTACAGAACTAAAACCCCCGAAAAGATACTTGACCTGGGAGGAGGCTCAGGGATTCTTGCAATTGAACTTGCAACTACTTTTTCCAATTGCAAAAGTGTTGTTTTTGAGCATCCGAATGTAGCACGGCTCCCACGTGAATTGGTGTCAGAGAGAAACCTCTCCGATCATGTAAGTGTGATAGAAGGAGACTTTAATGCAGATGATATCGGAAAAGGCTATGATTTAATTATTGCCTCAGGAGTATTGGATTTTGCAAAAGACCATTTGGACTGCGTGATGAGCAAGTTATATAACGCTTTAACATCAAATGGTTACTTATATGTTGTTACCCATAATGTCAGTGAGGATTATCAGAATCCGCCTGAGAGTATTCTTGGCTGGTTATCCAGCCATTTGGATGGACTTGATGTGCTGCTTACAAAAAAGGATATTGAAAATGCTTTAACAAGACACGGATTTAAACATATTCATAGTGACGACGATGGTGGAGTATTTGAAGGGCTGCAAGGGGAATTTTACTTAAAAAGAACGGGAGGTTTCCAAGATGGAAAAGTTACAAAAACTTGTGATTAATGATTTTATACAGATGACAGAGCGAATAGCAAATGGAAAGACAAATGTATTAGATTTTGGCTTAGAAGAAATGCAATTTTATCGTGGAGAGATCCACATGATTAAAATGGTGGGTGATTATCCAGGTATATTTATTTCTGAAATGGCACGAAAGTTTAATGTAACACGTGCTGTAGTAGCAAAAACTGTCCGAAAGCTTGAAGAACACGGATTTTTAGAAAAAAAAGAGGATGTCGAGGATAAAAAGCGCTTTTGCCTTTTCCTTACAGAAAAAGGGGAAATAGCTTATAAGCTTCATAATCAGTATCATCAGGAATATGACAGTCCATTGTTTACCTATCTTGAAAGTCTGAATGAAAATGAACTTCATATCATTCAGGAATTTTTAAAACATGCAAATGCTTTGATAGAAAATCATTTTTAAATAACTGGAGGGATAAAATGAAATCTGAAAAAATATTGTTCTTAATTTTATCTTTTGTTTTGACTGTGGCTTTAGCAGGCTGCAGGGGGCCTGAACATGTATCTGTTACAGAGCCTGAAAATCCATCAGTAATAAGAACGATAACCGATTTAGGCGGAAACATCGTGACTGTGCCAGCGGCAGCAGAAATACAGCGTGTAGTCATTATATCTCCACCAACGACATCAGTACTTTTGGGTGTTCTTTCTGATCCGGACATGATTGTAGGGGCTAATTCCAGAGCTTTTACGACTTCAAATACTAAAATTGTAAGCAAGCTTTTTCCCGACTGGAATGGTGTTGATACCTCATTTGTAAGTGAAGGCTTTGTTTCAAATACAGAAGAACTTTTAAATCTTAATCCGGATATTGTGTTTTATTATGGAGAAGCTCAGAAATCTGGCATTGAAAATCTGGGTATACCTATTGTCGATATGATGAAAAAAGGAGATAACAATCCGGAAACGGTTACGATAGCATGGGATAACCTGATGCGTGAGATATTTGAGGCAGATAATTCAGTTTCTCTTCAGAACGAATGGGAAGCTTCCAACAAAAAGGGAGCAGATGCACTTGATACATATATAGGAGAAAAAAAGACTGCACTGTTTCTTTTCAGCAATATGGGAGGGGTGATTTCCGTATATGGAAACGGAACTTATGCAGATACGTGGTTTGAAAAAAGCGGACTTGTCAATGCGGCGGCAGAAATATCAGGACAGGCCGAAGTGAACATGGAACAGCTTTACGAGTGGAATCCCGATTTTATTTATGTATTTATCGGAAGTCCTGCTTCTGCTATGTTGGAAAATAAAATTAACGGACAGGACTGGAGTTTGCTTTCCGCTTTTAAAAACAACACCATCTTTGATATTCCACAGGGAATCTATTCATGGGGTGCACCATGCTCAGATGCTCCGCTTACACCGCTTTGGATGATTTCAAAAAGTTACCCGGAGTTGCTGAGTGAGAGTGATTTTAAAATGATGTTTAAAGATTATTACAGCAGGGTGTACAAAATTACGCTGGAGGAGGAGCTGATTTCTGCTGTGCTTAGTCCGCGACAGTTGCAGAAATAATGATTATGAATAAAAAACTATATATAATTAAATCAGAAGATAAGTATAAATTAAAGTTTATTTTGCTCGTAGGGATTCTTGTTCTTGTAATGGCAGCGTCGCTTTTTGGAGGGCGTTACCATATGGAATATGGGGATGTCTTAAAGCTTATAGAAGCAAAGTTATCTGGAGGTTCGTATCCAGGCTTTGAAGTCGCAGAGCATGTCCTGTTTCAAGTTCGGCTGCCGCGTATTCTGATTGCGTTACTTGTTGGAGCAGGCTTGTCCATAGCAGGAGCTTCACTGCAGGGACTATTTCAGAATCCTCTTGTCAGTCCTGATATTCTTGGTGTTTGTTCCGGCTCTGGCTTTGGTGCGGCGCTTGGAATACTCCTTACATCTGGCATGGGTGTGATAACATCAATATTGTCATTGGCATTTGGACTTATCAGTATGCTCCTGACACTTTTTATGGTTCGAGCCAAGGGGCAGGCTCAAACCATGTCCTATATTTTATCAGGGATTATTGTGACCTCGGTATTTTCTGCTTTAACATCACTGATTAAATATGTTGCTGATGTGAATGATCAACTTCCCACAATAACCTTCTGGTTAATGGGGAGCTTTGCAAATACTGAATTCAATGACTTAAAAATAATTATTTTACCAATTGTTATCGGTATTGCAGGGCTGCTGCTTTTACGGTGGCAGCTTAATATTTTGTCGTTAGGAGAAGAAGAGGCATATTCCCTTGGTGTAAATCCGCAAGCGGCACGAATAGCGGTTATTCTGCTCAGTACAATTATTACAGCTGCCTGCGTAATGGTCTCCGGCATTGTTGGCTGGGCAGGTCTGGTTATTCCGCATATATCCAGAAGGATTATGGGGGTGAACCACAAGGGCTTACTTCCTGCATCTATGCTGCTTGGTGGAACTTTTATGGTAATTGTAGATAGTGTTGCCCGTAATCTTACTGCAGCTGAAATACCAATCGGAATACTGACAGCGTTAATCGGGGCGCCATTCTTTGCATTCATCTATAACCGAATGAAAGGAGAATCATAATGTTGCTTCGTGTAGAAAAAGGAAGTTTTTATTATACATCAGATACACCAATTTTGCAGGATATTACGTTATCGTTGGAAGGAGGCGAGATAATTGCTGTTATGGGGCCAAACGGCATAGGAAAAACTACGTTCTTAAAATGCCTGATGGGGATTTATAAGTGGAAATCAGGTCATTCACTCATTGATGGAAAGGATACCGGCAACGCAAGAAAACAGATTGGATATGTACCCCAGGCACACCTATTTTCTTTTCCGTATTCAGTCAGGGATATGGTTGTGTTTGGCAGAGCTAAGTATCTGCCGGCATTTGCATCTCCTGGAGAAAAGGATTATGAGTATGCCGATAAAGCATTGGAAGAGGTAGGCATTTCAGCAATCAGCGATAAATCCTGTAATCAGTTAAGCGGCGGACAGCTTCAAATGGTGTTGCTTGCCCGTGCGTTAGTAGGAGAACCTCAATTGCTGATATTGGATGAGCCGGAATCTCACCTCGATTTTGGAAATCAGATCACAATACTGAAAATAATAAAAAGATTAGCAAAAGAAAAAGGAATTGCCTGTGTGATGAATACACACTATCCAAATCATGCGCTAAATATTGCTGATAAGACCTTACTTTTAAAAGGAAACAAATTTCTTGTAGGGAAAACGGATCAAATACTTACAAAAGAAAATATACGAGAGTATTTTGGAGTCGATTCCATCATTGTAACAGCACAAAAGGATGACAGAGAGATTAATGCCTTTGTATTAACTGATTTGATTTAATTGGTGAACCGCTCAAGACAGCATGAAAAATTGAAAATAGAAGTTGGAGAAAATTACTGGGGTTATACGGCGGATCTTTTCGACTCAAGAGGCCTTAAAGTAAATAAAATATTGACTTAAAGTTAACTTAAGGGTTTATAATAATATATATTCGGTAAGGATATCCCAAAACATTCTGTTGATTTTAACTTGATTAAATGAGGAGGAAAACTATCATGAGATATATGAAATTGGGTAAATCTGATTTGCAGGTGCCGGCAATTGCAATTGGCTGTATGCGTATTAATGCGCTAAGTACAACCGACGCAGAACGTCTGGTTCAGACTGCTCTGGAAGGTGGAGTGAATTTCTTTGATCATGCGGATATTTATGGAGGAGGAACTTGTGAAGAATTGTTCGCAAAGGCCATACACATGAACAGTACTGTCAGAGAAAAGATAATTCTGCAATCCAAATGCGGCATACGAAAAGGGTATTTTGATTTTTCTAAGGAATATATCCTGGAGGCAGTAGACAACAGTCTGAAACGTCTGAAAACCGATTATCTGGATGTGCTTCTTTTGCATCGTCCGGATGCTTTGGTTGAGCCAGAGGAGGTTGCTGAGGCATTTGATAAGCTTTACAGTAGTGGGAAAGTACGTAATTTCGGTGTATCAAATCAGAATCCTATGCAGATACAGCTGTTGGAAAAATTTTTAAATCAACCGATTATAGCAAACCAATTACAGCTTAGTATCACCAATTCTACTATGATATCTGCTGGGCTTCATGTCAACATGTCAGATGACACTGCCATCAACCGTGATGGAAGTGTACTTGATTTTTGCCGTTTAAAAGATATTACGGTGCAGCCTTGGTCTCCTTTTCAATATGGTTTTTTTGAAGGAGTTTTTCTGAATAATGATAAATTCGTGAATCTGAATGCAGTGATTGATAAAATAGCAGCAAATTATGAAGTGTCAAATACCACCATTGCATTAGCGTGGATACTACGTCATCCGGCTCATATGCAGCCTGTGACAGGAACGATGAATGCTGACAGGTTAAAAGATTGTATGAAGGCAGCAGTTATTTATCTGACCCGTGAGGAATGGTATGAAATCTATTGTGCAGCCGGTAATGTTTTACCATAGGTGATGGTGATATGGTACTGATGAGCATTGACGCCTTTGAAAAACGGGAGCAAGTTTTAAACGTTTAAATGAAGCTTAAAGTGGAAATCCTTCTTTCTGCCTGGGGGGATTTGTAGAGAATTGAAAACTATACGAAATTGTTTTATTAGTAAGCAGGTTATAAGAAGCCTTGGGAGTATGGAGTCTCAAGGCTTTCTTTTTCTCCTTTTTAGAGAGATGTATTTATGGTAAATATGAGTGATCTATATATCATTTGCAATCTTCTGCAAAAATATTTCTCGTTTTGCCTGAGCACCCTTGGAAACATCTCCGCAGTGAATCCATTTTGCATGATTCAAACCAATTCCCTTCAAAGTAGCATTGATGAATGTTTTTTGAATAAGGTTTCCCGCAAAATATTTTAAATACCAACGGGGAGACTGACCGGTTGTTATCACTTTTGTTGATTTTATATGGGTTAATTTCCCCTTTAAACCTGTACTTGATTCCGTATATGCAAAATTTTTTAACATCACTTTATCAAAAAAACCTTTTAATATGGCAGGAGTATCAAACCACCACACAGGAAATAGAAAAATAACTTCATCGGATTTTGTTAATATATCCTGATATTTTGTGACCAAAGGATCTTTATGCTGACCTTTGGAAAACAAAGCCAATTCCCCTTCCGACATAACAGGGTTAAAATTATCTTTATTTAAATCTATGATATGATATTGTTTCCTCTTTTTTTTAAGTGCAGTTGTTATCGTATTCAGTATGGTCTTATTGAAGCTTCCATGCCACGGGTGGGCGAAAATAATTGTTACCATGTGAATCCCCTTTCTTTAAATGTTATTATTGCTTTATAATCTCTGTTCCCAATGTATAGGCGGCTCTTTTTGCCTGCACATTATCAGTAACCGGTTTCTCATATGTGCTAATATTCAGATTTTGTATCAGCTCCATCCCAAGATACTTTGACAGCATCTCCAAAGATTGGACGATATTCATGACTCCTGCACTGGTTTCATCGATATCACCAAAAGTGGTGAGTAATACAACTTTTTTATTTAATAACGTTTGGTGGTCAACTGCATGGAGACGGTCCAAAAAAGTTTTTAGCTGGCCAGTCATATTAAAAACATACACAGGTGTAGCAAAAATTAAAACATCTGCTTTTTCTACACTTTTACAAATCTCCGTCATATCATCTTCAATAATGCATGGACTTTGACGGCTTCTCTGACAGGCATTGCATCCTTTACAATGCTGTATATTTTTGGATTGGAGATATATGTTTTCAATCTGAGGTGATGGAGTCAGATTTTTTACTCCTTCTAAATATTCATCTAATATAACAGATGTATTGCCATGCTTTCTGGGACTTGCTAAAATTGATAGTACATTCATGATTTTTTATTCCTTTCAATTTAATGGGGTGAATGCAATGCTTTAATGCACACTAATGCACATATAACTGCTTTTAAAAAGGCTTTCCGCCTTTTTAAATCATACCTGTATTATTTTTTTTAAATTGTCTGTTGTTATTTTAAATTTTTCAAGAATATATTTATCGTTCAGTTGATAAAAAATATTTCTGCTTTCTTTTATTTTATCAACGATCCCATATCTGTACATTAAATCCAAGTGTCTGGAGATGACAGAACGATCCTGTGTGAAATTCTCTGAGATATCTTTAATATTCTTTCTGCCATTTATAGCCAGATATTTCATAATATCGCATCTTACTGGATCAAATAATGCCTTAAAAAATTCAAAATCTATGCTTTCTTCAATTTGCCTGGTACAATCAATTAGTAACTCTTCATTATTCATGTTATCACCCTGTATGTATTATATATGCACACACATGCACTTGTCAATGGTAATTTTGACTTTTATATGTATTTGTTATAAACTAGCAGTAGCTCATTTTCTTAACGAGGATTCTCTCAATATTTCCATAAACAAGATAATAACAATTTCAATTTAAATGGAAAGGTTTCTATGTTTCATAATAAAAAGGAGGAAATGCATGAAAAAACTATCGCTTGATGATTATATAAGATTGAGAAAGCTGGTTCACCGCAGTGCAAGACCGCTTGATTTTACCAAGTGGAACTATCTTTTTGAAAACGGAAGCTGTGAGGACTTCCTTTCGGTTCTGTCCAGTTACCAGAATGAGGATGGAGGTTTTGGATACAACATTGAGTGCAATAACTGGAATCCTGATTCATCCCCTTATACGGTATGCATTGCGCTGGATTATCTGGATACGGCAGGTGATTATGTTAGTAACATAAAAGATATGATGGTAACGGGGATCATCAAATACCTTGCCTTTGGAGCATATTTGTTAAAAGACGGCTGGGTGGGGATGCAGGGAATCCCAACTAACAATAATTTTGCTCATATGCCATGGTTTCATTATGACCCGAAGAAAGCCAACGAAGCCGACACCGGAGTGACCAAACGCCTTTCCGCCTTTTTACTCAAATATGCAGACAAAAGCAGCGATATATATCAAAAGGCGGCGGAGCTGAAAGACAAGCATAAACTGTATGTAAAAACTCTCCTTAATGGCTATCCTGACTATGATCCGACATCATTTGATCCGGCATCATTTGACCCGGCAACATGGAACTTGTGGCAGCCATTGCCCGTACACTTTGTCGGCTCGCCTGAAAGTGAGCATTATCCAACAATTAAAAATGTTGTAGATATAAATCTGGATGCGATTGTAGAAACACTGTGCAATACGAGTGAACTTCATATAATGCCAGAGGAAGATTTAAACGCATTTGAAACGAATTTTCCTCACCCGGATGGCAAGCGCTGGTGTAGCACGGAACAAGCTATCGGAAATTATTATGGGAATGCACAAAGTATCACCTCTAATTTGGATATATTGAAAAAGTTTGACAGACTGGATTTTTCTTTAGAGAACCTGAAGCGTTCAGTGTTGTGATAATCGCTTGAATTTTGTTATATTATACATGCATATTGCATAATTTTTTAATGTATATAATCATCTATTCAGAAAGGAGAATTTTTGTCATGGTTTGCTTCAACTCAGGATATTCCCCAATCAACAAGCATACAGACGTTTTTAAATACTTTGAATTAAAACCATGAACAATTAGGAATTACGGTATAGTACAATTATACAACTACCGGAATTCCTTTTTTATTGCCCTTAAAATGGGTGGAAGGCTGCTCCGTGGTTTGAATAATGGAAAAGTGTGAGGATAAGTCAGAAACCAGACATTTGGGAGCAAAAAATAACAGGCATGTGCTTTTAGTTGAATATTTATTGTAATATGGTAAAATAGAAGGAACTTATTAAGATTATTTTTGAGAAAGATTAGAACAATACCAGAACCTTTTTATCAGCGAAGCTTTGTTATGGGATATATTTAGAAATGGGGAGAACGCAGGGAATGAAAATAAAAATAATTGGATCGGGTGGCTGTGTCAGTACACCGAAACCATGCTGCAGATGCAGCGTGTGCACGGAAGCCAGAGTTAAGGGGGTTCCATATGCGAGGACCGGCTGCAGCTTATTTATTGAAGATGGGAACGTTTTGATTGATACACCCGAGGATATTAATTTATTCGCTTAATCATTCCAATATTGAGAGAGTGGATTATGTTTTGTACAGTCATATGGACCCAGATCATACAATGGGTATGAGACTATTTGAACAATTAAAAATGGACTGGTTAAGTGACTCTATAGGTATAAAATGCAGTGATCCGGTAAAAGTTGTTTCCTTACCAACCGTGCTGGAAGATCTGAAAAAACAGGGTACAAAGTACGGTTCAGCTCTTGATTACTATGCTTCATGTGGTTTGATAAAACTGCAGGCGGACAATTTCCTGAAGTTAGACAGTATAAATATTGAAATGATTCCTGCTAATGAAGATAAATCAGTTACAATTTTTCTTATTAGCGAAAATGATAAGAAAGTAATCTATGCGCCATGTGATGTTAAACCATTTCCGGATAACGATAAATTCTATGATGCAGAAACTCTAATCATAGGAAATACAATTATTGGTGATGTATTAAAAAATGGTTTTGTCTTAAAGGAGGATAATCCATTAAGAGATGAACTATTTGTCATGGAGGAAATTGTGGCATTAAAGGAAAAGTATCATATTAAAAAAGTTATTATAACTCATATCGAGGAAGATTGGGGGAAATCTTATGACGAATATCTGGAACTGCAAAAAACATACAATGGTATCTGTTTTGCTTATGACGGAATGGAGGTATTAAATGTTTAAAATCCGATATGCTAAAGAATCTGATATAGCATTTTGGCTTATGTATGATAAGCACCTGAGTGAGAACGAGCTGCTGTTAAAAATCCGTGACAGGCGGGGATATATAATTAGTGATGAGGATAAAACGATAGGGGTTATGCGGTACAATCTGTTTTTGGATGAGATACCATTTCTTACTATGATTTATCTGGATGAATCCTGCCGTGGCAAAGGATTTGGTACACAGGCGATGATGGTTTGGGAACATGAAATGTCTGAGCTTGGCTGTAAAATGGTTATGACATCAACTCAGGTTGACGAAGAAGCCCAGCATTTCTACAGAAAGCTGGGATACAAAGACAGAGGGAGTCTTTTTTTAGATAACACACCATTTGAACAACCACAGGAATTGATTATGTTAAAAATTTTATAGTATAATAATCATCAAAAGATGTAAAATTGAGGGGGATAAATATGAATACAGATTTTATTAATTTGACAACAGAAAATCTTGCAGATGAGCATTTATGCTGCATTATCCGTAGTAAAAAGCTGCATCCTGGCGTTGAGGCAAAACGCCAATGGCTTTCAGACCGCATTAAGGAAGGTCATGTTTTCAGGAAGTTAAATGTAAAAGGCTGTGTTTTTATTGAATATGCACCTTTGGAAACGGCATGGGTACCTATCGTTGGGGACAACTATTACTATGTGTATTGTTTATGGGTTACCGGGACTCCTAAAGGGAATGGATATGGCAGAGAACTGATGGAATATTGCTTAACCGATGCCAAGGCAAAGGGAAAATCCGGTGTTTGTATGCTGGGGGCAAAAAAGCAAAAGTCATGGCTTTCTAATCAATCATTTGCAAAAAAGTTTGGATTTGAGGTTGTTGATACCACCAAGGATGGATATGAGTTACTTGCGCTTTCTTTTGACGGAACAACACCAGAATTTGCACCAAATGCAAAAACCAGTAAAATTGAAAGTCAGGATCTGACAATTTATTACGACATGCAATGCCCTTATATTTGTCAATACATTGAAACGATAAGACAGTATTGCGAAGTGAATGAGGTTTCTGCATCTTTCATTCAGGTGGATACTCTGCAAAAGGCCAAAGAATTGCCTTGTGTTTTCAACAATTGGGGCGTGTTTTATAAAGGAAGCTTTGAGACGGTTAATTTACTTAATGAAGACTACTTAAAAAGAATACTTAAAAAATAAATAAGCCATGTCAAGAGGAGTTTATATGCACATCCATTTATAAATGATTTAAAAGGAGATTTGATTATGAAATATAAAGGATCCTGTCTTTGTGGTAAAGTTACTTTTGAGATTGAAGGAGAATTTGAAAATTTTTTTCTTTGTCATTGTGAGCGATGTCGTAAGGATACCGGTTCAGCCCATGCCGCTAATCTATTTTCTTCTTCAGCCAGGTTAAGATGGCTGTCTGGTGAAGAAAAAGTTAAAATATTTAACTACCATTCGGAAGGTCACATAAAAAGCTTCTGCTCTGATTGTGGGTCAGCGCTGCCAAATCTTCAGTTTGATGGAAAGCTGCTGGTTGTACCCGCTGGGAGTATTGACAATGACATACACATGAAACCTCAGGGACATATTTTTTGCTTGAATAAAGCAAATTGGGATAATGATTTAGATAGCGTACCTAAATTTGAAGAACTGCCTTTTAATACAGCGGAGTAGGATTAGTACATACAAATTATAGCTCTTTATCAATAGTTGGGGCGGGATTCTTATGAAGCCCGCCCCCTACTTACGTTTAGAGCTGTTTTTCTATAATGTTCAATGAAGTATGCGGGTCCGGAACCGACTGATGTTTCCCAATAGAGGCATTGCCTGCTGCGGTGATAGGAAGGAAAAAAATAATAGTGTTCCAAAAATCTTCAGTATAGAACCCAAATTTTGAAGAATGATATGCCAATTTTGGAGCCTAAAGTGTATAATTTTGGCACATTGGTTGAAAAGTTAGTAGAGTTATGATATAAGCAAGAAACAGTGGCTTTTTTAGCCTTAACAGAATATCAGAAAGGGGTGTGGAGAATCTACTACTGGGGGCAAGACAAACAGTTACATTTTGGAAAAAGCAATCTTCTAATTTATCTTCATGAATTGGGAGCTAGGGGAGTAAAGGGGAAAGAATATGGAAAACATACATATCGTTGTTTGTGATGATGAGGTAAGTGCTGTAAAATTAATTAAAGAAAGATTAATTTTAATACTTACCCCACTAATTAAGTTTGCTTGTTATGAATATACCGATCCATATGAAGTTGTTAATCTTGCGAAAGATACTCATATAGATTTATTATTGATTGATATTGAGATGCCTGATATAAAAGGCTTTGATGTGGTAAAGGAAGTAAGAAGGCATAACAATCAGATACTGGTTTTATTTATTACTAACATGGACATGTACGTATATGAATCTTTTAAATTCCAGCCATTTAGATTTATCAGAAAATCTCATATGGATGAATTGAATGAGGCATTGGTCAGTGCTGTTACTATTATTAAAAATAATATGGAAATTTTTAATATACCTATTAATCTTGTTACCAACAAGGAAGTTAAGGTCAACGATATTATCTATTTTGAATCTCTGCATAATAATGTAAAAGTTGTTTTAAATGGAGATTCTTATGTATATCGATCTACTCTAAAACATATAGAGAAACAACTGGAAGGCAAAAAATTTGTCCGTATACATAGTGGCTTTTTAGTAAATTTAAAATATGTTTATCTTATCAGGGAAACTATTGTTGAAGTTAATTGTAGTAATAAGAAGATTTTGCTTCCGCTAAGTAGAAATCGTAGAATTAATTTAATATCTGAATATAAAAGGAGTTTGCGATAAGATTAATTATGAGTATATTACAATTCAGCCTTCTTATATTTGACTGTTTTTTGGCAGTTTTTTTCTTACTTCGTTTTAATGGTTATAATTGGATTGACAAGCCTGACAGTGAAAATATTCAGCCTAAGTTAATTAACTTTCTATATCATATTGTTTTTATTGTAGTTATTTTAATCACGCTTAGCAATGACATCTCTGAAGAACGTTATGGTTTTATATTGGTTGTTATCGGCTTAGTAACCAGTCAGTTCATTTACTATTATATGTATTTTAATCTAAAAAATAAAAAATGTATTAAAAATTTTAATTATCTGTTAATGCAGATGAATCAACATGATCAGCAATTTTTAGAAGATAATAAGCGGCAAGCTGATAAAATTGCCCGAATTAAACACGATATTAAAAATCATTTAACATATATAGCATTCAATATAGAAAACCAGAATTATGAGGTTGCAAAAAAATATATATCAGAATTGATAAATAATACGGATTTAAATAATAATTTTATTAAACTTACTGACAACTCTCTTAACTTTATCATTAACCATAAACTTAGTCAGGCTCATAAAAAGAATATTAAAATATATGCCCAGATAGAAGATCTAAAAGAACCATACATAGAAGAATTCGATTTATGCATATTACTCTGTAATATTCTTGATAATGCAATAGAAGCTGTGGAAAGGCAAAAAGAAAAACAGATCCATATTGAAATATATAAACAAGCTGGATATCAGACATATTTTATAAAGAACACTATTGAAACTTCGATATTAGGAGTAAATTCTAATCTTAGAACTACAAAAAACAAAAAAAAGGATCATGGGTATGGAATACCACAAATAAATGATATTATTAAAAAATATGATGGGTATATCGATATCTATGAAATGGAGAAATACTTCTGCATTAAAGTACTTATTCCTGCTTCTTAGAATCATAAGATCAAAATAGGAAACCCATTTTAATAAAATATAGAAAAATCAGGGATAAGCCTTTTTAATAAAAGCCTTATCCCTGATTTTAGTTGTACTGATTTAATCACGTAATTATAACCTGGGTCTTTATATGCCGGGGAAGTTGAGACATTATATCCCAGAAAACTTTCAAATATCCCACTTTATTGATTATATATTAAATATACTATAAATTATAAAGTAAATAATAGTTAATTATATTGATATTAAGCATTTGTTTTAATGTTTAATATAAATAATACATATCTAGAAAGGTGGTGAAAATATGAATAAGGAGAAGAAAAATGTAAAGCAGGGATTTGCGATTCCTGAAGATAACCGTGTTAAGCTTCAGGTCAATAGTAAAAGCAGTGCCAACTGCAACCGACCCGGTGGTTTTTTATGGGGGTCCAATGGTAAAAGCAATTGTACCTGCTAATAATTCCTGAAGGCTTTAACAGGAATTGATTTATTTAAAGCGCTGCGGCTATGTTTTGATACTCAATACATTGCCGCAGCTTGCTTCAGAAAGGAGACTATTTATGGTATTAGAATATAACAATCAAATTAATTTTACCACCAGATACAGTTCTATAAAAATAGATCATTTTAATTTAGTTCTATTTCCTGAGTTTAAGAATTATTTTGTGACAGATGATGAAGGAATGGATTGCTTTCAAAAGCTATATGACGGTATGAGTATTGGTGATGCCTTTGAATATTATAGCACCAAGTTCGATCATTGTACGGAAGAAGAGGTACGTCAGAAGTACCAGAAGCTTCTTGGTGATATTGTGCATGCCAATAAACATACTGAGCCTTTTGATACTGCTGATGAGATACTTGATATCAAGTTTGACATGACATATAGATGCAATGCAGAATGTGTTCACTGCTTTGCAACTGAATTTCCAGATATGATGAGTGCAGATACCAATACATTTTGCAGGGCTTTTGACGAACTGCTCAATATTTTTCAACATAAGCCTAAGGTAGCAATATCAGGTGGTGAACCGCTGCTAAATGCAGAATTGTTAACAGACTTTGTTCGTTACATAAAGCCAAACACAGCGGGTATAACTCTTTTAACCAATGGATTTCTAATCAGTGACTGGCTTGATAAAGATGAAAGCAAAATCAACTTTTTATTGGATAATATAAGTGATTTTCAGATAAGTCTTGATGGCTTTACAGAAGAAATTTATGATAAAATCCGAGGTAATGGTAATTTTAAAAAAGTTATGAATACATTGCATTATCTAAATGAAAAGGGAATTAGCCTTAATATACATACTACAGTTACAAGAATTAATGAAAAAGATATCAGAGAAAACTTTATTCCCTTTTTGATAAAAAACCGCTCCTTATTAAATGATAGAAATCATTTCTCCTTTTCCATCGCCAGAGCTGTTGGCAGAGGAAGGGATCTGGCGGAACAGGGACTTATCAGCAGTTATACGGATTTTGAAAAACTATTATTTGATGTACATACCCAGCTTATAAAAAATAATTTATGTGATTCTTCTCCTATGCCTATTACCTTCCGGGAAATATGTGGAATTGGAAAGCAGATAACCGTATCACCTGATGGCAGCTGCTATATGTGTGGAATTCCTACCTCTGAAATTCTTGGAAATGTGCTCACTGACGGATATGAACTCATCAAAGAGCGGACGTTAAATACCAGAAACCTTTACCATCTGAATAAGTTTGATCTCTGCAAGGACTGTGATGTAAGGGGGCTTTGTATGGGGGGGTGCCGTGTTTATAATAAAACCTTAAAAGGGGATTATTGTGTTCCTGCATGTAACGATGATTATAAGGAATCAATCTATCGAATGCTGATAAGAGAATACGAAATAGGTATGGTCAATATATGATGACTATTATTAAGCGATCAGAAAATATGCGTGTGGAGTTTATGGATTTTAATCGGAATGAATTTATCCTATGGAATGAGCAAACCAAATCTATTTATTATTTCATGCGACGTAACCTTGACAATCATAACCAGACTTTTAATTTATTTAGCAGATTATTCCATAAAAATTCTTTTCTTGCAGTATTGCTTATTAATGACAATATTGAAGGGTTGATTACATGGAAGAGAATTAAAAGGGCTGGTGATTGGCTGGTACATATTGATATTCTGATTATTTCAGATGAATTTCGGGGAAGCAAAAAGATGTTTTTCTTTATTGAACAGGCTTTTTTGTTTTTAAATTCTTGTTTTGAATACCCGGGACAAGAAATTTTACTTATAGCGGAAACAAGATACAATTCTGTATATAAGTATATTGATAAATTTTTTACTATATTACCTCCGCCTGGATTAAATACCGATAGTCATACAGATCGTGATAAGTTAATGCTTTTGTTTTATAAGGAATTCGTCAATCATTATTTGCAGGGGATGTATTACAATGAGGATACCCATACGATTCGTTTGAAAGGTTTAGAACCGGCAGATTCGGATATCTATGCCGAATCTAAATACCTTGGTAAATTAAATCTCACGTTAGATGAATACAGAGTATTATTTTGCCGAATTAACAAAGTACAGATTCAGAAAATAAAAAAGATTCACAAAGTAGAAGTTTTCAATAACGCAAAATTCTTAGAAAGCTGCCTTCTTTTGAATCAGGTTAACAAAGATGGTCCTGGAAGAAATAAACATACCATGGTGGCTATTATTGATACTGGCATCAGTCAAAGTAGAAGTGGAAATATCACAGGTGGAATTCATGTTTTTTATGAAAACGGAAATGTAAAAACAGATAATAATTTTTATTCTGAGGAAGAACATGGAAACCTGGCAGTGAGAATAATAGAAAGCATATATCCTGATGCAGAATTATTTATTGTAAGAGCTCTCTCCGATGGAGACTGCAGATGTGAAAATATGATTGAAGGTATATATTTGGCAGCTGATTCTGGTGCTGATATCATTTCAGTTGGCGGTGCAACCTCATCTCTTGATTTTAGAGACAGTTTACAGAATGCGTGTGATTATGCTGTATTAAAAGGTTGTATTGTCATTGCTCCCCGGGACATTGAGACTAAAAAGGAATGCTATCCATTTTCTTTTTCTAATGTTATGGGTATCGGAATTACTTCTATTTATAATATGATACTGTTGGACAAAACTTTAAACATAGTAAAGGCAACTCCGGAATGGATTGATTACGATGATAATTCTGAGAAAATGATAGGAAATGTTTCGCTTGGTTCCAGCATCGCAAACTATTTTATTACAGCCTTGGTTGCGAAACTGTGGAAAACTTATTCTTTAACTGGTTATGAAGATCTTTGGGATCAATTAGAGAGAATTGGAATGCCGTCGGGAGAAATTGAACATTACTTATTTGATGAGTGAAGAATTTATCAGAGGCAGGCTTATACAAGGAGGTAGCAGTTGAAAGAATATTGGATCAGATTAAGGGAAGGCGGTATGGCAATTAAGAGTATCATGTACTTTTTACCATCCAGAAAACGTGTCATATTCGCCATCCTTGCTGCCTTGTTTGAAATTGCGGCTACTGTTGTAACACCAGTAGCTGTCATGGATATGATTGACAATCCTCTTATGGATGCTCATATGAGCATCCTCAATTATTTACCTGTTCTTATGATTTTATTTATAAAACTGCTTATTTCATCTTTTCACTATCTCATGCTTTCAAATCTGGCAGCAGGTTTATTGAAGAATCTTAGACTTAAAATTTGGGAAAAGATATTACGGCTGCCAATTCACTTTTATGATTCTTCCAGCAATGGTGAAACCATGAGCAGGATAACTAATGATACTGTAGTCATTAAAGATTTTTTCACTACTGAGACATTTTCCATTATATCTGGTATTGTTTACCTGGTGATAATAGGTGTTATTATTTTTACCATTGACTGGAAAATATCACTGCTGATCTTTTTATCGGTTCCTGTTACTCTTATATTGATTTCATTTATAGCACAACAGGAATATAATATATCTATATCTATCCAAAGAGAAACTGAAGAATTCCAGAATAGGATCAATAAGGTTCTTTATGAAATCAGAACAATAAAAACCAGTCAGGCAGAGAAGTATGAAAGTACTCAAGGGCAAAAAATAATAAAAAATTTATTTCACCTCAGTATCCTGGAAAATAAAATTTTTGCTTTTATTCAGCCATGTGCCAACATCTTACTTCTGTTTCTGTTTCTGGTTATCTTTGGTTACTGCAGCATTAGGGTCTCCCAAGGAAGCTTATCAGCGGGACAATTTTTGGCTATCATTTTTTATCTTTATGAGCTGACTGGTCCGGTCACTATCTTTGGAAGCTTCTCTGCTAAGCTTTTAAAATTCATGGTATCTGCGGATAGAATCAACCAGCTCCTTGGTGAAGAAGAAGAACCTGTAATATCAGGAGAATTGTCAGAACATCTTTTAGCTTCTAAGGATATTGATGTGCAGGATTTAAGTTTTGGATATTATGATAAGAGGATGATACTTCAATCCATTAATTTCAAGATTCGCAAAGGATCTGTAACAGCAATCATTGGCGAAAGTGGTGTAGGAAAGACTACCTTTTTTCTTTTATTGGAAAGATTTTACCAACCATCCTCCGGTAATATCTGTTATGGAGGTGTACCTATTGAGGATTTTGCTCTTTATGAATGGAGAAAGAAGATTGCATATGTCTCTCAGGAAGCCCCATTAATGCAGGGAACAATTCATCAAAACCTGACCTATGGGATTGATAATTGCAGTAATGAAGAACTTATTCAGGCCTTATCAGACGTGGGCTTGCTTGAATTTATTGAAGGACTTCCTCAAGGGTTACATACTAATGTGGGTGAACGGGGAACAAATCTGTCAGGAGGACAGCGACAGAGAATAGTAATAGCCAGGGCACTAATTAGAAACCCTGAAATTTTACTTTTGGACGAGGCTACATCACATCTTGACAGCACTTCAGAATTTCTGGTTCAAAATTCTCTGAACAGGCTGATGAAGGGACGAACAACAATAATAATTGCTCACCGTTTATCAACCATTCGAAACTCAGACCAAATTGTTATTTTTAAAGATGGAAAGATCTCGGGAATCGGATACCATGAGGATTTGTTAGAGAATAACAGCTTGTATTGCTCTTTAGTAGCAAAACAGGAGAAAAGTTATAATATGCCTTGAGAGTATTGATATCTCAAGGCATTTTTTGGCAAATTTTCAGAAAAAAAGGGCATGAGGAATAAAGTGATCCAACCGTATATAGAAGATTATGATGGAAATACTTTATATTGCATAATCATTGATTCAGGTTACAAACAGTCTGGAATTAGTAAATATGTATATATTTACTCGATTCAGCACTGTTTATTTGTATAGAAATCTACAATAGTTGATCGGCTAAATTGACAAATTAAGGATTTAAAGTTAAACTATAGTAGATATAATTTAGGAGGTAAAGGTTTGATAGATGAAAAGAGAGAAATTGAATCGAAAAAAATTTTAGCAGCGAAGTTAAAAAAAGCAGAAAAAGAAGCACGTAGAAAAGCAATTAAAAATCGTAAACCGTTTAAGGGATTACAGATAAGACTTACACCTTCATTATTTGATGAAGAAGGACGACAGGAACCAGGTGAGAATAACTGGTCAGGCCATGGTTTCGATATACATCCACAGGTTACATTGATATCCGTTGCTCTATTGTTTGTTTTTATATTACTAACTTTAGTATTTCCGATTAAAGCAGAACATATATTTTCGGAATTGATGACAGGCGTTATAAAGAATGCAGGTTGGTTTTTTGTCGTAGCAGCGAATATTTTTATCATAGCAGCGTTATATTTTGCATTTGGCAGATTTGGTAATATTAAGATTGGGGGAAATAATGCACAGCCTGAGTTTAGTAAGTTTGGCTGGTATGCGATGCTGCTTAGTGCTGGGATGGGAATTGGTCTGTTATTCTGGAGCGTTGGAGAACCGATTAGCCATTTACAGAATCCGTCGCCTATGTTTGGAGGGATCGAGAAGGGGTCCGCGGTGGCAGCACAGGCAGCAATGGCAACTACATTTTTTCATTGGGGATTTCATCCGTGGGCAATTTATTCTATAGTTGGATTGGGACTCGCCTTTTTTTCTTATAATAAAGGATTGCCATTGACAATCAGATCTGTATTTTATCCCTTGATAGGAAATAAGATCTATGGAATTTTAGGAAATATGATAGATGTTTTATCAGTGCTTGCAACACTCATTGGACTAGCAACATCATTAGGATTGGGAGTTGCACAGGTTAATGCTGGTCTGAATTATTTATTTGGAATACAAATGAGTACGGGGATACAGATCGTGCTTATCATAGTTATAACCGGGTTTGCTACCATTTCTGTTGTTCTGGGACTTGATGGTGGAGTAAAACGGCTCAGTGAGATTAATATGATAATGGCTGGTGTATTTATGATTGTTGTATTGATTGTAGGACCAACCGTATACATTTTAGGTGGATTCTCCCAGAATTTAGGTTTTTATATTTCAGGGCTTCTGGAAATGAGTTTTTGGACTGAGACCTACCGCGACACCTCCTGGCAAGGTAAATGGACAATTTTCTACTGGGCATGGTGGATTTCATGGTCTCCGTTTGTTGGAATGTTTATTGCACGTATTTCAAAAGGACGAACTGTCAGAGAATTTATATTAGGTGTTATGCTGATTCCATCTTTGCTGTCTTTTTTATGGATGAGCGTGTTTGGGGGAACAGCATTATATCTGCAGACGAATAATATTGGAGATATTGCAACTGTCGTTTCACAGGATGTATCAGTAGCTCTGTTTGCCATGCTGAAGCATTTACCATGGTCATCACTGCTATCTACTGTGGGAATTATTCTGGTAACAGTATTTTTTGTTACGTCCTCAGATTCCGGTTCTTTGGTGGTTGACCATTTGATATCAGGTGGAAAGCTTGACTCACCAGTTCCCCAACGTGTCTTTTGGGCTGTTATGGAAGGAGTTGTTGCGGCAACGCTGTTGATTGGAGGAGGCTTAAGCTCACTACAGACGGCCTCTGTCATGACAGGCTTACCTTTTGCTATTCTCTTGATTTTGCTCGTTTATTCCTTAAAGATTGGATTACAGGAGGAATATGAAATTGAAGAAGCAGTGCGAAAAAGCCTGGTAAAAGTTGAAAAAGCACATTTCCTGAATGAGGCGATTTCTGAAGTGCTGCAGGAAGAAAAAGCATTAATTTCTGATAATGCTGAAGTTAATAAAATAGAAGAAGGAAAAAATAATTTTTAAATAATTAAATCTTTCTCACATCGGCATCTGCTGTTTCACATATCCCCTTTCGCTTTGCATGGGCATATCAGAAACGGCAGGTGCTTTTTCGTAATATCAGTTTCCAATCACATACCAGTTGACATTTGGTTTAATTAGACTATAATTAACAAAGGGGTATAGTCTAATTAGACTAATGATGTATTAAATTATTATAAACAAAAGAAAGGATATAAAATAATGAAATCTTTTTTAATGATAGGGCAGTCTAATATGGCTGGAAGAGGCTTTATACATGAGGTACCGCCTATTTATAATGAAAGAATACAAATGTTACGTAATGGCAGATGGCAGATGATGACCGAACCCATTAATTATGATCGCCCTGTTTCAGGAATAAGTCTCGCTGGTTCATTCGCAGATGCATGGTGCCGTCAGAATCAGGAAGAGGTGATTGGTCTGATTCCCTGTGCGGAAGGTGGAAGCGTATTAGATGAGTGGGCTGCAGACGAGGTGCTATTTAGACATGCGGTAACGGAAGCTAAATTTGCGATGCAAAGTAGTGATTTAGCAGGAATTCTGTGGCATCAGGGAGAAAGCGACAGTATAAATGGTAACTACAAAGTATATTATAATAAATTATTATTAATATTTGATGCCCTTAGAAAAGAATTAGATGCCCCGGATATTCCAATTATTATTGGTGGCTTAGGTGATTTTTTGGGCAAAGAAGGATTCGGGAAAAATTGTACGGAATATGAATATATTAATCAAGAGCTACAACGGTTTGCATTCGAGCAGGATAATTGTTACTTTGTCACAGCTACAGGTTTAACTTCCAATCATGATGGTATACATTTTAATTCAATTTCTCAAAGGAAATTCGGGATACGATATTTTGATGCTTTTTCTAATAAGCATCATGTATTGAAACCATTGATAAATGAAGATGAATCACTAAGCCTTCTTCAATCCAGGACATATACCAAAACAGAAAAGGGATATATAAAAAGTATGGAGTTTGCTATGGGGAAAATATCATATGACGAATTTTTATCTCATGTCATGTAAATCAATTATGTTTTAGAGGAGGTAATTTTGATACCATTACTAATTTTAGGTTTATTAAAGCAAAACCCTGGATCTCATGGTTATGAATTATTAACCTTAATGGAAGAGCGGCACTATAAATATATTGTGAATTTTACGAAAGGATCCTTTTATTACAATCTTCAGCAATTAGATGAGAAACAATATATAAAAAAGGTTAACCCGACAGAGAGTACAAGAGAGACAAATAATTATATTATCACGGAAGCAGGTAACAGGGAATTTGAAAAGCTGATGTTTAAATATGGTTCTAAAACCGATTATGTAAATTTGTCTTTTTATACAGCTATGCTGTTTGGTAATGAGTATAATGATAATGAGCTAAAAAAATTAATAGAAATACAAATTGAACAATCTAAAAAGAAAATATATCTATTAGAACAATCAATTCAGCACGATGAAACTATCTCTGATTATTTTAGAAAAATGCTGGAAAATTCACGTTCTCATCACTTGGTAAATATTCAGTGGTTTGAAGGGTTATTAAAGGATATGGTTAACCCGATTGTTTAATTAAAATAACTTAAAAGACCCTTTTAGTTAAAAACGGATGAACATCGCCGTTTTTTTAAAACAAAAGGGTCTCTTTTGTTGACAGCATATAAGCAAGGGATTACACTGAGAAATAACATATGGAAATATTTGGAAATTACCAAAATATTACAAGGAGGGGATGTTATGAAAAGAACATGTATGGTTACTATGTGTGCAGTGATTATTTCTCTAAGTGTGAGTGGCTGTGCCAAAAACGTCAGTAATCCGGCATCAGAATCAGCAAAACAAACAGACACGAAGGCAGAACCAACCGATTTAAGCGGTCATACGCTTTCTGTGTACTGCGGTGCAGGAATGACAAAACCATTTCAGAAGATTGCCGATGAATTCAAGACCAGGACCGGATGTGATTTAGAGATCACCTTTGCTAATGCAGGTCAGATTCAGACCCAGATCAATACTGCAAAAGAAGGGGATTTGTTTGTTGCAGGTTCTGCAGATGAGCTGAAACCAGTGAGCGATGTAGTTACGGCAAGCAAAGACCTGGTCAAACACATACCAGTTCTTGCTGTCAAAAGCGGTAATCCATTAAAGATAACCAGACTTTCGGATCTGTCGGAAAAAAATGTACGTCTGGTCTTAGGTGATACCAAGTCCACACCCATTGGAAAAATCTCAGACAAGGCACTTACTGATGCAGGGGTGCTTGATCAGGTAAATGTAATAGCAAGGACTACCACAGCCCCGGAAATCTTTAATGCCCTTAAAGTAGATGAATGCGATGCCATAATTGTCTGGAAAGAGAATGTGACGGATTCGTCTGTAGAAATCGTGGATACGGATGAGATGCAAAAATACATAAAAACCATTCCGGCTGCATCCCTGTCCTATTGTGATGACACTCAGGCACTTACTGCGTTTCTTAACTATCTGGATTCTGATAATGCCCATACAATCTGGGAAAATTTTGGCTATGAGGTGATAAAAAATAAATAACAGAAGGAGAAACATTGAAAGACAGACATTCCTACAACATCTTTGATCTTTTATCAATTATGATAACCGCGGGTATCGTGCTGTTTATTTTATTTGCACTTCTTTCCATTATAATTGGAGGATTTCCTTATTTGAACGAAGCCCTCCGGTCCAGGGAGGTAAGATTTTCTATTGGGTTGAGCATCTATACGGCAAGCATTTCCACCAGTATTTGTGCGATTCTTGCTGTTCCATGCGCATATGGTCTTACCAGAACAGCCATGCCGTTTAAAAAGGCGTCTCAGATTATAATCGAGATGCCATTAGCCCTTCCTTACCTGGTGCTGGGACTGTGCCTGCTGGTGGTATTTTCCTCAGACTTTGGGAAAACTTTAAAGAATCTGGGCTTTAAGGTTGTGTTTGACAGAAAAGGAATCATATTGGCGCAGCTGACGGTTAATCTGCCTTTTGCAGTAAGGCTGATGAAAAATGCCATGTCACAGATTGATAACAGGCTCGAATTCATTGCCGGTACGCTGGGAGCCAGCCGCTGGGAACGGTTTAGCACCATACTTCTCCCTTTGTGCGGACAATCCATTATCACGATGATCGTGCTCGTCTGGTCCCGCGCGCTTGGAGAATTCGGAGCAACGCTGATGCTGGTGGGTGTTACGCGGATGAAAACAGAGACTCTGCCAGCCAGTATTTATTTAAATATATCTACAGGAGAGAATGGCATGGCAATGGCCTGTGCTATCATTTTACTGATAATTTCAGCAATGTCTCTTGCTGTTACTACTTTTCTTGGAGGAACCACCAGACGTCATACACGGATAAAGGATGTGAATCAATAATGGTATCAGCAGTTGAAGTGAAAAATGTTTTCTTAAAAATGGGTGATTTTCAATTAAAAAACATATCATTTGATATTCAAAGGAAGGAGATATTCGCAATCCTGGGAAAGACCGGAGCAGGAAAAACCCTGCTTCTGGAGTCAATCGCGGGGTTTTACCGGAACCTGGAAGGGGGGATTTTTCTGGAAGGGAAGAATGTTCTTAAGATTCCACTGACTGAACGTAAAATAGGCTTTGTCTATCAGGATTATGGTCTTTTTCCTCATATGACAGTGAGAAAGAATATCTCTTATGGCTTAAAAATGCAGAGAAGGTCCAAAATGGAAATTGCAGACAAGGTGGATCATATGGCTGGGATTATGTCCATATCCCACATATTGGAACAGTATCCGGACACATTAAGCGGAGGAGAAAAGCAGCGCACGGCTTTGGCCAGGTCACTGGTGTTAGACCCTGGCGTTCTGCTGTTAGATGAGCCATTTTCTGCTTTGGATCCGGTAACCAAGGCAATTATGTATCAGGAACTTTTAAAAATTAACGAGCAATTTGACTGCGCGATTTTATTTGTGACCCATGACTTTACAGAAGCCCAGAAACTTGCCCACAGGATTGGAATCATGGATAGAGGCTGTTTAAAAGCGGTGCGTAACAGCGATGAGATTTTTGATTCCTATGAATATGAAGAATTAAATCATTTTTTTGGTATTATGAAAGGAGCGTGTGTATGAACCAGAAAGAGTTAATGGATTTATTAAAGAATAAGTTTAAGGCTCTGGTGGAAGAAAACAGTCTTACCATGGATGAGGTACATATTGTGTCAAAGAGCCTGACACCGGAAGAAGCAATCGGTAATACCAGCAGAAAGGATTTCCCTATCCTCACTGGCAGGGAAGTGATGCTGCAGGCAGAATATCAGGGGGCGAAAGGACAGGCATTTACTGATGCACCATCGGAGTTTAAAGGAACTCTCAGGGAGATCCTTACATTGGATCTGGATAAGGATCTCCATAGCCGGGGGCTTTTTATTGCATCATTGAATGCAGTTATGGCAAAACTGGGGCTGACTGAACATACGATTCACTGCCGTACGGAGGAACCGGAAAATTGTGCAAAAGAAATACTTGAGATTGTTAAAAGAGACTATCAAGATAAAAAAATTGCACTTATTGGATATCAGCCTTCCATTCTGGAAGCATTATCCAAAGACTTTACAGTACGCGTTCTTGATTTAAATACAAAAAATGTAGGACAGATCCGGTATGGGATAGAAGTGGAACACGGAATCGATGATTATAAAGAGGTTGTGCTTGACTGGGCAGATGTGGTATTATGCACAGGAAGTACATTGTGTAACGGAACGATTGTTCAGTATTTTGATATTGGGAAAGAAGTAATATTTTTTGGGATAACGGTTGCCGGAGCTGCAAAACTGCTTGGGCTAAAACGATTATGCCCATGTTCTGCTTAATGTTGGCAGCAGATGATAAGTTAATTAATGTAAAGAATATGAATTCTGAAATGAGAGGGGAAAATGAGCAAATACAATGCCTTATGGGAATACGTAAAGAAGAATGGCAGTCCGTCATTCAAACTGACTTTTGATGAAATTAGTGAGATTGCAGGGATACCTCTGGATCACTCTTTTTTGACATACAAGAAGGAGCTGGCTGAATATGGGTACCAGGTAGGTAAGATATCTATGAAAGAAAAGACTGTTATTTTTAATAGTTTATAAATAGGGAGAATTCCATGGTGGAAAAAGCAAAAAGTGAGAGGAAATTTACTGAAACCATGGTTATTCAGATTGGGCCACTACATAGGATCTGCCATTTGTGGGAAGGCACAGGGGTAATCTCCTTTGGAGTTTATGCCTGCAGCCCGGAAGCCTCTTCATTTAAAGCAGTATTTACACATATGGAAGTTATGGAGTGTATGTGGAAGGAACATAAATAAATTATAGACTGAGTAAGTAAGGGTTGTCGCGTCAGCGTCAGCCCCTTTT
>NZ_JAWONS010000185.1:0-446 GCF_033342255.1 Clostridium boliviensis | reverse complement strand
GATCCGTATACGTTTCTAATTTGTAGTTAACGGTTGGATACCACTTTGAGGCATGTAATATGGTACTGAGCTTCGGCACAGGGCTCAAATTGCATCATTAAATGTCTCCGATGTGGCTATATGTCATGGATAAAGGCAGCCCCCTATATCTTTTTTTGTGGCAGCATGGGTCCATCAAAGCAATTATTCAGGGTCTTAATGACCTCCACAGCTCTAAACGTAATTCATCTGGCTTTGCCTGTACTTACTTCCTCCATGAAAAAAAGTGTTGATAATGCTCATAATGCTGCCCAGCAATTTCCTCCCTTCTCAAGACTATTCTGGCTTCCTGGGTACTTAAAAACAGGGCTTAGAGTATGGCTGCTGACAAAATTGCACTCTAAACGCTAGCTTAGGTCTTCTGCGGCCGCGATATCCTGCAGATGCATCCAGTACTAGTATGGCCC
>NZ_JAWONS010000184.1:0-34619 GCF_033342255.1 Clostridium boliviensis | reverse complement strand
ATTTTTTCCCCAGGTACAAGTGAGATGGAGATAAGACAGATGATTTCTGCCATGGGTAATATGGTAAAAATTCAGACTGTGAATAAAATCATGCTTTCAATTTCCTTTGGATACAGCATAAAAAGCAGCAGTAAGGATACCATCACAGAAGTATTAAAGAAAGCCGAAGATTTTATGTATCGGAAAAAGCTGATGGAAAGTCCCAGTATGAGAGGGAAGACCATTTATACCATTATGGCAGCACTTCATGAGAAGAACTTCAGAGAGGAGCAGCATTCTTTGCGTGTATCCGAACTGTGTGAAAAGATGGGAAAAGCCCTTGAGCTTCAGGAAGATGATATTAAGGAATTAAAAACAGTAGGGCTGCTTCATGATATCGGAAAGGTGGCCATTGAGGAAGGCATTCTCAATAAAAACGGAAAGCTTGACGTTAATGAATGGGGGGAGATGAAAAAGCACCCCGAGATTGGATACCGTATCTTAAGTACAGTCAATGAGCTTTCAGAAATGGCGGATTATGTGCTTGCTCATCATGAACACTGGGATGGAAGCGGATATCCCAAAGGATTAAAGGGCGGGGAAATTCCCATACAGTCCAGAATCATCGCTATAGCCGATGCCTATGATGCCATGATCAGTGAACGGAGCTACCGTCATGCGCTGCCCAAAGAGATTGCGGTCAGTGAGCTGCAAAAGGGAGCAGGAACCCAGTTCTGCAAAGAGTATGTTTCTATATTTATTGATAAAGTGATTAACAATTCCGGCACAGGTGCCTAGACATGAAAACCGGGCAGGAGGCAGATGAAAAATTATCTGGCTCCTGCCCGGTTTTCTGTTTTTATAATCAAGAAAAGTAAAATATTTGATTATAAACAGATCAAAAAATATTGTTTGAATATAAAAAATGTAACTAAAAAACACATTTAAAGTGTCAATTTTGGAACTCAACGTGTATAATTTTGGCACTTGGGTTGAAAAATGTCGAAAATAGTTATATGCTGAGACCGTTAACAAACAAAATTGGCAGAGTGTTAATAGTTGATAAGGAAGCAAATCTGTAGAAAACTGATTTCGGAGATTGCTGGATAATAGGAGGAGAGGCCATGCTGAAAATTGGAGTATGTGATGATGACCATCTGCTGCTGTTGGAAGCAGAAACGCGTTTGCGCAGGATTGGGATTGAAAAAGAGATGGATCTGGAGGTGGAGACCTTCTGTGATGGGGATGAAATTGTCAGGGCTGTTTATTTAGGAAAGCGTTACGACATTATTTATATGGATATTGAGATGAAGCGCATGAATGGACTGATGGCAGCAGAACGGATCCGTGAATTTGACCGTATGGTGCAAATTGTTTTTATGACATCGCATCAGAGATACATTAATCAGGCCTTTCGCTCAGCGCCCATCGGATACCTGGTTAAGCCTGTAAGAGATCCTGAATTCAATAATAATTTCAGTCATATTATGAATCTGATCGAAACAAAAGATTTATACTACCGTTTTAAATACGGCAGAACAGAACGCCAGGTATATTTAAAGAAAGTGTTATATTTTGAAAGTAAGCTCCGCCTGACTGAGATTGCATGTGAAGAAGGCCGTCACAGATTATACAAAAGTCTGGAAGAGATTGAAAATGAGTTAAAGGACCGTAAATTCCGATTTATCAGAATTCACCAGTCCTATCTGGTCAGCTTCAATCAGATTGCCAGATTCTCCAACGACATTGTGGAATTGATGGATGGGACATGCCTCCCGGTCAGCCGCAGCAGACGAAAGGAAGTGGAGGAAATTATGTTTGAAACCATGGGGTGGTGCCAGATTTGAGAATGACTAAAAAAACCAGCTATTATTTTATTATGATGGTGGTGGGTGTTCTCGTATGGCTGGAAGGAAGTTACAGGTTTTTAAGCCGATGGTTTATGGATGTAATTATATTATTTTCGCCGCTTCCTGCTTATGTTCACTATATGATTCAGTCTCTTTTTGAATTAGCAGTTACATATGGGGAAGTAATCTTACTGTTATTCATTTTATCAGATTGGAGATCGAAGAGAAGCAGTGAATGGGCGGGATATAAAAAGGCTCTGCATTTGTATCTGATTATTGGAATCATTTTGGAGAACATAATAATTTACATATTTCAGAACCTGTTTTCCATCTATATTGAATCATATCTGGCCGCTATCATAATGACAATGGTGATTAAAATAGTTACCATATTTATGGCAGGATTATCAAATCTTTATGTCCGATATGAATGCCTATGGATTTTTCAGGCAGATGACCGCGTCAACACCTGGGTATTTAGTTTTTAACAAATGGATGGTTCCTTATATGGTAAGGATATGTGCGGCGTTATTGTTTATGGGGGATGGAAAGCTGGACGCATGAGACCATTGGGGGAATTGAACGGATATTTAAAATATAAATTAATAGTGGTACTTTGGATGAGCAGCTAAAAAGCTGCTTTTCTTTTTTATAATTACCAAAAATTACATGTAGGCTGCTAAATGTTACATGATGAAAAAATATGTAAAAATATGTATTATAATGTAACAAAATGATGCTTTGCTTTGAATAATTGGGAGGGGAATCTATATGATTAAGAAAAATAAATTTGCTTTGCCAATTGTGGCAGCAATACTGGTGACTGCCGCAGTTTCTGCCTGTTCTGTAAATGAGAGGTCTGCAATTGAAGAGGGCAAGAAAGCTATTTCTGAAATTCAGCCAATACTTTCAAAACGTGACAGGGCCTTAAATGTGTCCCAGGTAACGGAGCCGGCAGGATTTGATTCACCGGAGAGTGCAGTGAAAGCTTATTTAGAAGGCCTTAGGGATAACGATTTGAAGCGTATGACAGATACCTTTTCAGAAGATGCAAATACTGATGATATTATGCGGCAATATACAATTCTCTGCGGGCTTGATTTGGAAGTAGAAGACTCTGTGATTTTTAATAATAAGGCAGATGCAGAAGCATTTGTGGAAAAATTAGATAGTTCTATTAAGACAGCGGATTTTGGTTCAATGAAGTTGATGGGGTTTGTTGCTCCGGAATCTTTAGAAGAGGTATATGCAAGTCAGAAACATCAGGAAAATTTAATCAAAGCTGCGCAGCGGTATGGTGGGGATAAGATGGTAAGCTGTGTCGCCGCTGTTGAGGTGGGTGACATGAAGTATTTACTTATTTTTGATGTAATAAGAAAGGATGGACGATGGTTTAATCACCAGATGGGCGGAATATTTGCCAATATGTTAGGAATAGACAGGGAAGCGGTAGGAAGTATTTTGTTAGATACAGAGGATGAGAAGAGTCTGAAACAGTTGTTACCTGATTTATCAAAAAATTTATTAGAGACGGAAGCCGTGCGGGGAGGGGAAAAATCTGCAGTTGCCAACATTGAGGCAGGAGGCTTTGATTCGTCTCAAATGGCAGCTAAAAGCTATTTAGAAAGTCTTGCAGCCAATGAACAGGACAAGATGATTGGTGCGTTTGCAGTAGAGAGTTATGTGGACCATTTTGATATACAGACCAGGTTAGAAAGTACCGGGGCATATATTTTTATGCAGCAGGAGTTTGATCTTCCGGTAGTAAATGGCTTAACCAGATATTTAAATATTCAAAGAAGAAAAAAGAAAATTAAGTGGAATATTTTACAACAATATGCAGCACTAGGCAGTTATTCGGGAAAGGATATAAGTGATCTGGCTCAATCGAGGGAATTGGAAGTTTCTTCAATCTTATTGGAGATGCCATATCGCCTGAATCTAAATACCATAAAAGTTCTGGGGTATATCCTTCCTGAACGGATCTCAGAATTCTATGGTTCTGATGAATTTCAGAATTTAAGATATCAAAGAATGAAAGATTATGGTGCGGATAATACGGAAAGTATCGCAGTTGTGTTCGAGTTTGATGGTGCCAGGTATTTAAGCTGTATTGATACGGTAAAATATGGCGATAAATGGTATGTCCGTGAGCTTGGCGGTGATCTTTCCTCACTGCTTGGCCTCAACAGTAATTACGCTGGTATAATTCCTTTAGATTTCCTTAAAAATCAGGATATAGATAGTCTGGTTTTGCCGTTCAACTGATGAAAAGAAAAAAATCTATAAAGTAAAAAATTCGACGATATTTTACCAAAAATTACATGTAGCGTGCTAAATATTACATGAACGGTTTTTTTGCTGATTTTTGTATTATAATGTAACTGACAAAAATAAGGCAAAGATATGGACATTTAAAATTTTTACCAGATCTTTGTCAGGAGGGGTGAGATGAAGAGTATAAAAAGGATTTTTCTGTTCCTCGGAGTGATCATACTGTTATTACCAGTAAGAATAGTAACTCAGGCAGCAGAAGAGAACCATGAGTTTCATGTAAGGAATGGTGAAGTAGTATTCCTGCTGGATACCAGCGGTTCTATGAATGCCAATGATAAAAGCAGACTTGCCATTGATGCCATACGGCAGGCAGGCTGTAGTATTCCGTCAAATTACAAAACTGGATTTGTGGCCTATAATACAGGAATTCAATCGGTTATTCCCTTGAGTTCCGGGGCGGATCCCATGGGTGAACAGCTTTCCTCTATTATTTATAAGGGCTATACCAATGCAGGGGAAGGTCTGAGTCAGGCTGTAGAACTGTTTTCCACTGAGGAGAACGTAGAACGCAGTATAGTCATGGTAACTGATGGAGAGATTGATATGCCAGACCGACAGGCAAAGGAATCCTCGCGGAATTTGTATTCAGAGACCATTAAGAAGGCAAAGGAAGCGGGAATAAAAATTTATATCGTTGCTGTAGGCAGTGAATTAAATGATCCTCAGATGCATATCTTCGACGGAGCGGAAATGACAGATGGTGCTATCTACTGGCAGGGGCAGTCGGGAAATCTGGTACAGATCATGAATCGCATTCTTTATGATCGAATGAATCTTCCTAAAAGGTCGGTAGGAGTGACAGACGGAAATGGAGGAAGCCTTCATGTTGAAATTCCTTCTCCTGGAGCAGAGCATGTAAAAGTAGTACTGACCTCAGTGCAGGGAATTCAGAATGTGACAGCGGATTATACTGCAGAAGAAGGTCATATCTCAAGCGGACGTAATTTTGCAGTGATAGAGATGACCAGACCCGCGTCTGACGCTGTTGATGTTCGTTTTCAGACACCGGAACTTACTGGAGTGGAAGCATATATGATGGTGGAATATACTGCCGAACCAGTAATCAATATCAGTTACCGCAGAGAAGAAGTTACACCTGCTGCAGAAGGAGAAAAAAGCAAATCAAAAGTCCCCCCGGTCTATAATCACTTTGCAGACCTGAAAATATCTCTTAAAGATATCGGAGGAAAAAACGATAATCTTTGGAACACGCCTTATTATGAAGGACAGTCGGTACCATTCTGTGTGAATGGCGTCTGGAAATCTGGAACTATAAGTGGAGGTGTCATACCTTATTCTCTTTCCATAGATGGAATTGACGAGTTATCTGTTGAGATTGATTCCAGTATCTTTTCTGAAAGGTATTTTGTTACTCAACCAGTGACGGAAAAACTCGCTCCTCCACCGGATCCAGTACCGGAACCTGAACCGGATTATCGACCGCTGTGGGCGATTTTGGGATCTCTTGTACTGGTGATAGTCGTAATCCTTCTTTGGTGGTATAAGAAAAAGAATTCGGCAGTGATTTATGTGTCTCAGTCACCATCTATGAAGGAACCGGTTAAGATGAAGACAAAAGCCTGCAGTTATTCTGGAAAGTTCAGTATATATGTTGTGAGAACCGCAGATGGACGTGACGTACCTCCTCAAACCTACCAGTTATTTGGAAGAAACAGTGGACGTATGACACTGGGACAGATATTAACTTCCTGCAAAATAAAACTGGGCCGGATAGGAGAAGAAGACATTATTATTTACCCAGGACCCGACCATTCAGTGATAATTATGGACCAGTCAGAACGGTGTACCGTACTGCGTGGTATGGAGATTTTAAAGAAGGGTATGGGGTATCCGGTATTTTACAACGAAAAAATTACAATTACATTTGAAGATGAATCCACAGAGATGGAAATTCATTATAAAAACCTAAAACCAAGTGAGAGGAAATCATAGCAACATCCTTTCAGATAGATAACAAAGGAGGAATAAGCAATATGGGAAATGTAATAAAACAGACCAACCGGACTCTGTTAATGGAGGTCATTAATCCGGAAAAACTGGATTTGTTAACCCTTGTTGGAGATGTCAGGGGAGTGGAAAGTCTGTCAGACGACAAAATTAAGGAAATCAACGATCACTTAATGGTCCGCAGTTTCGATGAACTTTTGGAAAAATTTGCACCGACAGTCTATTGCTACTATAACGCAAATAATCAGAGAGTTGCCTATCAGCTGGATAAACCAGAACAGGTACCTGATGAGATGCTTACAGAAATACCGTTAAACCGCCAGAATGAATTTATGGGAATGCTCATGTCTATGGTGGAGACAAAACGCTCTGAGGGAACAATTAATGTAGATTTCAAATTTGAGAAGCTTACAGATATGATATCTCCCAAGAAGGTCATGGATGCAATCAAGCAGAACCGAAAAGAACTGCAATATACATATGGGGAATACGCAAAGCTGGATGAAGAGGATCCTAAGAAGAGAGATTTAGGCGACAAGTTAAATGTTATGTTTGAGGAGGCAAGCGCCAATTATAACAACGTCATGGCGCTCCTCCCCCTGGCAATTGAAGACATCAAAACCAGACTCCTGTTAGGAGACGGAGGAGATAAAAAGGACAATACCCCTCTTGCGTTAGGTGTATTAAGCATGGGTGATCAGGGAGAACTTCGGGTGTTAGAGGCTCCCAAAGTTGAAACAACAGCTTTGACCACGATTGATGATAATGTAAATACCGGGCTGATCGAAGCGTTAAAGGATGATTACCAGGCATTAAATGAGGAGAGCAATGACTATGTTGGAGCACTTGTTGCAAGAACCTTCTGTCCGCTGTCCTCTACCATGGAGAGCAGTATTGATATAGCAACAGAAGTTTCCAATTATAATTCCTATTTGGAATTCTATAAGGAATCAAAAGACGCCTTTATCAAAACTGTAAAACCCCTCATTGAAAGACTTCTTGGAATCTGGTGTTATTTTGAACAGTATCCCAAAAAGTTGAAAGGAATGCGTCCTTCCATGCTTGTGACCAACGTATCCAATGAGATGCTGGCAAAGAGCAGCAATATTCCGAGACTGATTACCTATTTAACAACAGTGAATGCAAAGAATGACTTTACTAACACAGTCTGGTATGCAGTAGTACCCAACGTATCCCTGGATCAGAACAGTAAGATGAAGCTGACCAGAGAACGTTTTAAAGGAAATTCCAAGGCTGAAAAGAATGATACTAACAGTGTGGAATCATTAATCCGTCTGCTGGATGTTTTCAAAGATTACAAAGTTCAGTGCTTTTTCTCCTATGAGGCAGATGACAGCACCACCTTTAATGCTTTGGCAACGGAAGGAATTACAAGATATGAGGACCGCTGCGCTACACTTATGGGGAAAGAATTCAGTGAATTTGCTATCCCGTGTCTGCCAAACTACACAATCATTCCTAAGGACAAATCAGGGGTTGTTTTAGACAGCCGCATGGTTGTGGGTGAAAATCAGACAGCAGAGCTTTCCAAAGAAAAAGAAGATATTATGAAGCTTTGGATTGATGGTGTCTATGTAGGTGCTGCTTATGTAGCCGCAGGAATTGTGTCTGCCTGCCAGTGTCCGGAATATTTAAAATCAAAATTCGGACCTGGTGTCAGATTAGATATGGAACTGCCGGGAGTGAGATTTGATATCGAGGCAGATGACCATTCCCTGATCGCATGTACCACTATGGCGAAGGAAATTACCGGGTTTACAAATTCCATTAAAAATGATATCAACCGGAAAAACTTTGGATTCATTTTCAGTTCAGAAAATGCTTCTTACAAAGGAAGTAACATAACAAAAATAATGGTTTATAAAGCAAGGAACTTAATGTCTGATGGTTCCATGTTTGAACCTATCTATAAAACACAGGTAACTACATATATCGAACGGGTTATGCGGCACGGAACAGGAGACTTTAAAGAAGATTCCATTGTCCAGTTCTTTTCCAATAATCCTAACAGCCAGAAGAGTCAGTGGCTGTCCAGACGAGAATATCTTAACGGAGTTCTGGGAGCAGGAGATGACATCAGCTGCAACATTAATGAAGAAACAGGCTACTGTACGTTAGACATTACTTTTAACGGTAATGTGAAGAACTTAGAAGTAGAGATCAACCGATTATCGGCGAATAAGGCATAAAAACCTTTGAGCATATATTTTTTCAAAAGAAAAGGAGGAAGTAAGCATGGGATTTCGTATGAAAATCACCGGAGGACCAGAGGATATCGTTTTTGACGAGCGGAGTATTACAAAAGTAGATTTTGACTCCATTTCCTCAGCAGACTCTAATGCAAGAGCAACAGATTTTGGCCTTACAGTTAAAGTATGGGGAAAGATGCTGTACAAGCTGGGAGGAGAAGGAAATGATCCGACTTTAGGACTTGCCCAGTGGGCCCAGGTACCATCTGAGAAGGCAGACTGCTATCGCAGTGCAGAGATTACAGTTGTATCTGCAAGCCAGGTAGTACGCCAGTTCACCCTTCCAAATGCATTTGTTATGGAGTACAGCGAGGAAGTTGATGATGAAAGCGGCGTAGGAACCTTCTATATTCACATGAAACAGAAGAAGGATGAGAACGCAGTTACCAAGATTGAAGGCGGCTTCGGCGGCGAATAACGGAGGAATGAAAGGAGGATTTAAGACATGTCATACAGAGTAACAGTAGAAGGAATGGAAAGCTTTGATATTGCTAAAGAATGCGTTCGCAGCGTAAAATTTACCACAGATATTCCGCTGGATTCCAACGCAAGAACCAAGGATGTGGGAAGCACCCTGGTTATCACCGGAAGGATCTTAACCGCAGTTGACGGAGATCCCTTTGACAGCACCAGAAAGCTGGCTTTATGGTCAGCCGTTCCGGCAGAGAAAGCAGACTGCTACCGTAAGGTAACCATCGAGCATGTAGCAGCTGGAATCATGGAAAGAAAGTATTATTTCCCCAATTCCTTTATCATTGATTATAAGGAAGAATTCGGAGATGTGGAAGGTACAGGAACATTCACATTAACGATTAAGCAGAAGAAAGATAAGTTAGGCTTAGTTACAGTAGAAGGTGGCTATCCGGCCGCATAAGCAGGAGAGCAGGGTGTGTCCGGAGAAATCCGGGCGCGCCCTTTTTCCAGATAAAGAGGGAAGTTAAAAAAAGAGAAAACACCCCACGGCACACATTGTCTGTGCCGGGAGACAAGGCGGAGCAGATGAAAGATTTTTACAGTGTGCTGGGAGTCTCCCAGTCTGCGTCAGAGGATGAGATAAAGAAAGCATATAGAAAATTGTCAAAAAAGTATCATCCGGATGCCAATCCGGGTAATAAAGAAGCAGAGGAACGGTTTATTGAAGTGTCGGAGGCTTATGCCACCCTGCAAGATCAGGAAAAACGAAAAGCTTATGACAAAACCCTTGAAAAAGATTTTCAGGAAGAAAAATCAGGGAAAACAAACAAAGCTTCTCGTAAAAATACCGGATCTCCTGCTGACATCAATTTTTCCAATATGGAAGAACAGTTTGCACAATTCTTTGGTTTTAATCCAAAGAATGGGAAGGTTGATGAAGATAAGATGAATCCAAATAAGAAAAAAAGAACAAATCCGCTGGATGCGACGGAAATGTTTGAGAGATATATGGGTATTAAAAAATAGAATGGGAGGATATGGAAGAATGAAAAAGCGGGGAATTGATTTAGTGATTGCCGCTGTTTGTATAGCAGTCATTGGAATTGTTTTTTTCTATTCGGATCAGGTACGAGGCAGAGGAATCATTATGGCAACAGCGGCCCTTTTATTAATCGTATTTTTGATTCTTGCTGTAAGAAACACGGAAGAAAAGAAGCAGGCGGTGGGACGTTTAAAACTAGGTCTGCCTACAGACGCGGAATTGATAACAGAAATTGTGCTGCTCAGCGAAGAAGATACGGAGCTTATGGCATGGGACATGTATGGAAAGATGGCTATGGTTATCGGACGTGACGTAAGAGAAAATCAGGTGGATATTGATCTGGGTAGTAGTTCTTATGCCAGTATGGTGGATATCGAACATGCAGTATTAAATTATTCCACAGGCAACTGGTATGTGGAAGATCTTGGCAGCTCTAATGGAATCAGCGTAAAAAAGGCAGAAGACGGCAGAGTTTATAAGCTTTCTGCAGATACTCCCTGCCGGATTGAAAAAGGTGACCATTTGTATGTAGGGTTAAACAGACTGCTTTTAAGATAACAATGGGCGAATCGATTTTAGGTTCGGCTGGTTTTTTTAGTTAAATAATATATAAAGAAGAGAAGGAGCTAATTAATATGAGTGGTAATTTAATTCGGTGCCAGAACGGGCATTTATTTTCATCAAGAAGATATGGAACGGTATGTCCTTATTGCAACATTGAGACAGCAACAAAGGAGAAAAAAGAGACCGGTGGAAAGAATGAGGAAGAATTAGAGGAGCTGTTATTCGCTCAGGAAACATCTCCTGTATGTGGGTGGCTGGTCTGCATCTCCGGACCAAGACAGGGAAAGGATTATAAGATAAAATCAGGTAAAAATTTTGTTGGCCGGGCAGATGACATGGATATTCAGGTGTTGGGAGATAACAAAATTTCCCGCCGTAATCACGGTGTCATTGTCTTTGATCCGAAAAAAAAGGAAACGGTATTGCTTCCCGGCGACAGTAATGGTCTTGTATATCATAATGATGCAGCGGTTTATACCCCTACAGTACTTAGCGCTTACGACGTAATTGAGATGGGAGAGAGTAAGTTTGCATTCCAGCCATTCTGCGGAGAAAATTTCATGTGGGAAGATAAAGAAGGCAGTTCGGAATCAAAGCAGTAGGGCAGACAAAAAAGATTTCTGAATATGAAAATAACAGAATGGAGGGGAATCATGACAATTCCCGAATCAATTATTCTTTTTTTGGGGCTTGCAGGAGGGATTCTCCTGATCCTGCGGGTCAGACTGGAAGTCATTAGTTTCCGGAGCAGTTCCGTAAGAAGGCGCTTAAGCTGTGAAAGCGGAGCGTCCAAAACGATTGGTGACCGGGAAGTGCAGGAGGATGAATATGGAATAACCGAGACATCGGAAGGGTCCATGGCAGTTCTTGCAGACGGTATGGGAAAACATTTTGGCGGTAAGATAGCCGCACGGACAACTGTTCAGGTGTTCTTGGACATGTTTGAGGATAAAAATGCTTTTTATAATCCTCAGTATTCCTTTCGCAAGGCATTTCATGGGGCTAATCGCGAAATATTAAATCAATTAGAAGAGAATCAGGGCTGTGCTTCTGCAGCAGCAGTCATGATAAAGGACCGCAAGCTCTACTATGCGTCTGTCGGCAATGTAAAAGCTGCGGTTTACCGGAACCGGGAGCTGGTACCAGTAACATCGGGACATACGATTGATGTTCTGGCGAAGCAGAAATATGGGGAAGGGAAGCTGACAAGACAGGAAGCGGTCAGCCTTCTGGATCATCACAGGCTGTATAACTATGTGGGGCAGGATGGATTTCGGGACGTAGAATTTTTTGATACGCCTATTACACTTTACGGTGGTGAATATGTACTTCTTATGACAGATGGTCTATATGAAACAGCCAGATGGAAAGATATAGAAGAGTGTCTGGAGCAGGGAGGAAGCTGCCAGGAAATCGCTTATAAAATAATTGAGCTGGTAAATAAAAGTCAGGAAGAAGATAAGGATAATGCAGCTGTTGTAGTGCTGCAGATTCGCTGACAAAGAATTGACCAGAAGGAGACTATGGGATGAGAAAACAAAACAGTACATTCAAGACGGCATTTATATCAGAGGCTGGGGCAGAACTGAAAAATAATGATTATTTTGCTTTTGTAGAATTGGAACAGTTTGCCTGTTATGTGATAGCGGATGGATTGAATGATCTGCCTGATGCCGAGAGTGCCAGGCTGGCAACACAGAGTATTATCCTGGCTTTTCAGACACACCCGTCTATGACAAAACGGGCAGTTCTATCCTACTTAGAAGAAGCAAATCAGGCGCTCTTTACGGCAGACAGCCGGGAGCGTCTAAAAGCTTCTGTTACTGTAATTGTGACAGACTATGCGAAAGTACGTTATGGACATGTGGGCAACACCAGACTGCGCCTTTACCGGGATGGTTCTGTGCTTGAATCCACTCAGGACATGTCTCTGGGTACAGAGCTGGTTAAGGAAAAGAAACTTACGGAAGATGTACTATCCCGCCATGAAGAGCGGAACAACTTATATTCCTATTTAGGAAAAGGAAAAGGATTAAAGCCATTTGTATCAAAAAAGAGAAAGTTAATTAACGGTGATATCCTGGCATTCTACACAAGAGGAATTTGGGAAAATATAGACAGCGGTGAATTAGATGATGTATTCTCTGAAGCGAAAGGGGAACCACAGGAGTGTCTGGATAATGTAGAGGACCTTTTGTTGTCCAGACAGCCGGGGAATCTGGATAACTATACATTTGCTGCCATTTTTATAGATAAGGTTTTTTTAGATCCTGATAAAAAGAAGCGTACAAAAAAGATTATTATTATCACAATTGTATCCATTGTTATTATTTTGGTGATCAGTCTGGCAATATGGCTGTTTCATTATGTGAAGCAAAGATATAAAGAGGACATGGAGCGCAGATATACAAATACCATTGAATATATTCAGGATAATAATTTTGTAAAAGCGGAAGAAGAGTGTAAAGAGGCAGTTAAACTGGCAGAAAAGCTTCGGGACAAGAAACAGCTTCAAGAATTTTCTGATTATCAGAAGCTGATTGAAGCAATTAACACTGCGGAAGACGCATACAGCGGTGAAAAATACGAGGACGCACAGGCAGCTTATATAAAGGCTAAAGAGCGATCCAGGTATGCGGACAGAATTGCAGATAAGTACATAGACAAGCAATTGGGAAGAATTACAGATTATTTATCAGTATTTGATTATATTCAATTAGGAGATACACTTGTTTCCCAGGGAGATTACAACAGGGCAGAAGAAAAGTATTTACAGGCTAAGAGTCTGGCTACCAGGTCTTATTTCGAGAAAGGGCGAAAGGACGCCATGGATGCCCTGGAGGCAGTATATACCAAACGGGACAAGGCTGAGGAAGCAGACACAAAACAGGCAAAGGAAAAGGCATCAGATGAAACAGGAGCGGCACAGCTCGCTGCGGAAGGTGATAAGGCATTTGCCGAAGGGGATTACCAGGGGGCAAAAGCTTACTATGCTATGGCATTGGAGAAATATCAGCAGTTGAAAGATGATGTTCATGGTGAACTAATTCAGGTGAAGATCGCTTCCAGTGACAGCAAGGCAGAAGAAAATGAGCAGAAAAAGGCTCAGGCACAGGAATATGTGGACGCCGGACGTGAGGAAGAGACTGCTGGAAACCGGCTGGAGGCAAAGAAACAATATCTTTTTGCAAAGAGTATCTATAAAGAATTGAAACTGGATGATAAGGTAGAGGAAGTAGACGGACTGATTGAGATCCTGGAGACTGCGATGGATCAGGATAAGGCGGAGAAGGAAAGCCGGGAAGCAGTGCTTAAAGAGGAGAAAAATCAGAAAGCGCAGTCAGAGGCAGAAAATTCAGTAGAAGAGAAGATGGCGGATAAGGAAACTAAGACTGTTGGGCCGGGAGCGTGAAATAAACAAATTTAGTCCACTGGCTGTCAGGAGGTATGAAAATGCAATATGAAGATGAGAAGATAGCTGCTTTAAGGATAAAAGAAAAAAAGAAACATTACAATAATACTGAGAAAGGGATCTATATAGGAGAGCAGCTTTATAAATTTAGTGAATCATTATTATTCGGAGAAACTTTGCATATTTTACTTCCGGATGGATTCCTTCAGATGCCGGTTGAAAAAATCAGAGGGAAATATCCATCAGAATTCAGACCACAGGTAATTATTAGCAATGAGTCCGGAATGGTAAACTTTACCTTCAGTAAATTTGAACAACCAGCTTCGTGGGAACAGCTGCCTGATTTATTGGTAAATCTTCAGACAGCTATACTGAATATGAATCCTTCAGTACTGGTTTTTCATCGGAAGCAGATAGAGGTGAAGGATAAATCGGTTCCATGGATGGACTTTAAGAGCTATGCTATGGATGGTGCTCTGTATAACTACCTGTTTTTGTATTTATCAGATAAAAAACCTGTATTAGGAATGTTTAATTGCCCATTTTCTGAAAGAGAGGGCTGGCAGTATTTATTTACTAAATGTCTGGAAACTATTGATGAGGTTATGGATCTTAACGAAAGGGGATAAAGAATATGAAGGTTGTGGGATTGAAAGTAAAACCTGTAAATTTTAAAACACTGTTAAGTTGTAATATCGGTAAAAATATAAATGACCACTTTACTGCTTCAATAACAGGATATGTATCAGAAGAAGAAGCTGATAAAGTATTGAAGAATGGACAAAACGCAAATATATCTATTTCTGCTGTTATGGAAGATAATACGGAAGTTCTCTTGTTTCAGGGAATGAGAACCAATGTTACGATCAGGTATGACGGAGATACACAAGTTCTTACAGTCTGTGCAGTATCTCTTACAGCTCTTTTGGATGGCAGGTCATGGATTCGGACATTTCAGGGAATGAATCAGACATATAGGAATATAGTAGATGAAACTCTTAAAAATAGTCAACGCACAGGAATTATTTATACGGCAGGTAAGACAGAGAAGCCGGGGCGTATTGTAGTACAGTATAATGAAAGTGATTGGATATTTTATAAGAGACTTGCTAAAGAGTTAGGCACTGTAATTGTGGCAGATTGTAATAATACATTTCCATGTTTTTATTTTGGAATGCCAGAAAGAAAGAAACTTAAAGAAGTATCCTATACTGATATTCAGATACGGCAGGTTGCTGATATGGGCAGTGTAAAAGAAGAACAGATACTAATATCAAGAGAATATTTAGAGCTTTGCGATGTTGTTCGTATTGGAGAAAGAAACTGGCGTGTTTATGGAGTTATTATGACTTTGGATAAAGGGGAGACCATATTTCAGTATAGTCTGGAACTGGAGACTTATAAACGAATTTCCTGCCAGCCTGAAAACTATAATGTCAGAGGAGTTTCGATTTTTGGTAAAGTGAATGAAGTGAAAAATGGATTGGTGAGAGTCAGCCTTCAGTGTGATTTGGATCAGGATTGGGGAAATGGATTTTGGTATGATTATGCAACGATTTATTCTGCACCTGATGGGACAGGATGGTATTGCATGCCAGAGCCAGGAGAGGATATTCGTCTTTATTTCCCCGATGCTGCTGAAGCGCATTCTTATGTAATCAGTGGAGTTCATAGAGAAGATGATGTTTCCAGAGAAGATCCGGATAATAAATCATTTAAAACAAAACACGGAAAAGAAATCCGGTTTGAGCCAGATGAAATAGTCCTGACAAATAATAAGGGGTTATCAATTCGTCTTAATGATCGAAAAGGAATTTTTATTAACAGCAATAGTGGGATAAGTATAAAATCTGATGCATTTGTTGATATCAGAAGCGGCAGTAAAATTTCCATTCACGCAAAAGAAGGAGTGAGCTTACAGCAAAATCGTAATATGCTGTTAGTAAAGGATGGAATTCATGAGATGGGAAGGAATGTAGAGCATAGATAGGAGGAAACACTATGAAATGTAGTGGCGGACATGAAATTGTTGAGGACAAAACAAAAGTTATAGTTGATGGAGCAAAGGTTATGTGTTCTTATGCCCAAAATCCTATGATAAAAGATACATCGTATGTATATCTGAGAATACCGTGCGGACATGGGTTCCTTGAAAATGGACATTTATGTGCTCATGACCAGACCTGTGTGCCGGTAGAAAATATTCCGAGATTCAAGACCTGTTCTTCTCCTCATTATGAGGCAATGCTGGTTTTTTTACAGGCATGGAAACAGGAAGGGACAATTCTTTATCAGGCTTATCTGGACTATAGTAAAGGTGTGCGCGAAGGACTTCCTTGTCTGTTGCCTCTTTTGGACAGATGGATGAATGCTAAGGATAAATCTGTGATAGAAAATTATATGGATTTGTCCTTAAATATGGATTTTAACTCTATCGAAAAGAGCATTAAAATATTTAAAAAGCAGACAGCAAATAAAGCGGATGAAATTTTACTAGTGAAAACAATGGATACACCAGCCTTTACGCGGGATGAAAAATTAATAAAAAAAGATAGAGATGCAATTAATGAATGCCAGAAAGTGAAAAAAACTTTAGATAATATCATCAAAACGAAAAATTTAATACACGAAAATCTGCAAGATGATATGTTCTATGTTCAGAATGTAAACCTTCAGCATATAAAAAAACATTTATTAACAATTTTAGCAGAGCTCACTTCGCTAAAAACAGACGTTGTTGCAGCACATAGTTTAGCACCAAATGATTCTGCTCAATTCAATAAACTAAAGAGTTCCCTGAAGGAAGGAATCAGTGAGGTAAATGGTTTATATGATCAAGTATGCAGCTTCAAACCAGAAAGACATCAGATAATCACGATGGATTCCTACCTGGTGTGCCGGGGCGGAGGAATCTTATCATTTCTGAGCAGTGGGCAGGAATATTACGCTTATTGCAATGATTTAGTTATTAAAATCAGGAATCTGACAAGTCTATTTAAAAATAACTGTGAAGACAGGCTTTTACGAAACCGTAGAAAGTATTTAGATTATATTGGGATAGGAACAGATGAGGAGGGATATTCTTATAAAAAAGCAATCCGGTCATTAGAGACATATAAAAAGATGCTGGATGATGTGGGGGGAGTGAAAGGAATTAAGATGGAAACTCCCGTCTATTTGGAATTAATTTCTCATGCTTATTTTGAAGAGCGGCGTAATAAAATGATGTCGTTGGTAACCATTGCTGTGACATGGTTTGGAACTCCTGGAATGACCCTTTTTTTCGGCGCACTTCAGGTTGGGCAGGCAATGGCTGATGGGGATCTTGTTTCAGGAATGTCGGGAAGAGTCAGTATAGACAGCGCAGGAAGTAAAGTAATTGAGCCAGTATATAAAAACGCTTATACTCATAACAACTTATTTTCGACCGCAACCGCAATGGTAGATTTTTTTGCGCAATCACAGGACACTTGGATAGAAGAGATAAAACTCAGTGTATTCTGCTCGAATGCCAGAGAATTGAGCGATTGGGCTCCTGAAGGTGAATGCGACTTTTTGCATACTGCTTATTGTTTACTAAATCAAGATGGAAGTATAAGAAAAGAAGGAGTATACGATGTTCAGAAAAGAAAGGAGTTTATAATTAATGGAGGGGTGTGGGATTATACGCCGGCGGCAAGTCTTGTAGTAAAAGAGCATTTTGGAGATAATCAAACGACTAAAATGAATGAAGTTAATGATATAACGAAAGAACTAAAACCTGAACAAAATAAGCGGTAAGAGGTAAAGAAAATGAATATTAAAAAAAGTAGTATATTAATATTAGTACTATGTATTTTGCTGTGTAGCTGTCAACAAAAGGAAAAAGGAAAGATTGTCATAGATGTACCTGCTGGCAATTCAATGGCAAATTCTTATATCAACTCTGCTGGGATAGCATTTGAAAAAAAGGATTATAATAGTGCACTTACAGATTATTTAGAAGTAGAAAAAATTTTTCTAAATTCCGAAAGTCATACCAACAATAACGAGCTAGCTGGAATATACAGTATGATAGGAAGATGTTATGTACAGCTTAGCGCATATCATAAGGCAAAAGACTATTTTGAAAAATCCTTACCTATTAGCGAGAAATTATTAGATGATAAATTGAATTTTGAAAATTATTTTAATTTATTAAAAATAAATTATTCAATTGATGATGGAAATCTTGAATTGGCTTTGGAATATGGAAAAAAAGCAGAAAAAACGGCACTTGATTTATATGGAGATAAATCTTCTGAAATGGGAGAAGTTTATAGCAATATTGGAAAAGTATATTGTAATATGGGAGAATTTGATCAAGCCAATAAATATTTACAAAAGGCAATAATTATTATGGATCAATTATACGGACAGGATAATGAAAACAGTGCAGTAATATATGAAAAAATGGCTGATATATATCGAAAACAGGGGGAATACTACGAAGCAGAAGGATATTTAAATAAAGCAGAAGAAATATTAAAAAAATATAAAAATTATTATTGGTTAGCAGTTGTTTATAGCGATTTTGGAAATATATATTGGGAAAATGAAAAGTACGAGAATGCACTTGACTATTATAATAAGTGTCTAGAGGTTTATGAAATATGGGGGAAAGTTGATTTCGATTTAGCTAAATATCATTATTGGAAAGCAGGAGCTTTATATAATATTAAAAGTTATGAAAGTAGTAAACAGGAAATGCTACTTGCTCATAAAATTTGTGAAGATCTTCCTGTTAAATCTGAGTTAACCAGTACTCTGGTTTTAAGTATTAAAGATGGATTGAAGATTTATTATGACTATAACTATGATGGTGATAAATCAACTGGATTTGAGATGTGGTATGAGGATCTTATCTCGAGCCAAATGGTGCAGTAAGGAGAATGGTATACAGGAAAAAATTAATAATGGGGTTTGGTATTCTACTCCAGCTGCAATGACTACATTGAAAGAAAATAATGGAGATGATGTTGAAGAAAATACAAATGTGAAAGTATACTTTGAAGGAGCTGGAATGGATATTAGAAAAAGGATAGTTTTGATAAGTATTATATGTATTATGTTGTATGGATGTGGAAAGAAAAAGGTAAAATTGTAATAGAAGTGCCTTCTGGTCATTCGACGGCAAATTCTTATATTAATTCAGCAGAAAAAGAGTATGATGAAGGCAATTATTATAGTGCTCTTAATAATTATTTAAAAGTAGAAGAGATTTATTCTACCATGAACTATCATGATGATAGCCAAATGAAGGCTTTAAATAATACTATAGGAAGATGTTATAGGCAATTAAATGAGTATTATAAGGCGAAAGAATATTTTGAAAAATCATTATCTATTAGTGAAAAAATTTCAGACGATGAATTGAGCTTTGATAATTATACATATTTAATAGGTATTGAATGTTCAATTGAAAAAGGGAGTTTGGAGACTGCTTTAGATTATGGAAAAAAAGCAGAAATCATAGCCATTAAATTATATGGAAATAAATCTTCTGAATTAAGTGAAGTTTATAGCGATTTTAGTAATATATATTTGAATATGGAAGATTATGAAACGTCAGATAATTATCTTAAGAAGGCATTAAATATTACAAATGATTTGTATGGTGAAAATAGTGAGGATAGTGCAATTATTTATAAAGATCTTGCAGATTTGTATAAAAAGCAGAAGCAGTTTGACAGTGCGGAGAGTTATTTAGAAAAGGCAGCAGAAGGTATGAGGACCTTATCTCAAATCAACCAGTACATTAGGAGGAGATTGTATGGAACAGACACAGATTGAAATTTCAGGCAGTTTGGAGTTTGAATCAATTCTCAGCCTGGATATTAAAATCCAGGCAAACGAGCATGGCAGAATGAAAGCATCTGGAATACTAACACAAGAAGCTTTTAAGCGTTGCCAAACCAATACTTTGATATGGAAGAATATAACGGTAAAAACCATTCATGGAGAAGTACTATTCTACGGTATGATTACAAAACTTGAATTTGGCACAGACAGAAATTTACGGTATTTAGAAATTGAGTGTAGTACGGAAAGTCTCTTGTTTGATTTGCAACCTCATAAAAGAATTTTTCAGGATATTTGTATGACATATGGACAGTTATTGAGTTGCATTCCATCAGATGGTAGAAGAGTTCGGGCAGGAGGCTGCAAAACCACAGGTATCAAGAATCCTATTATACAGTATGACGAAACAGACTGGGAATTTATAAAACGGATTGGGGGAAGCATTCAAACGGTGGTATTGTCTGGATACACAGATTCTCAATCCACTGTTTTTTTAGGAATACCGAAAGTAAAAACAGAGCAAAACCCATTTGAACTGGATTTTATACAGAATATCGAAATAACTAAATTATATATGCTTCAAACAGAGAACGGAGGATTTAAACATCCGGAATGTGGTTGCTTCGAGCGGTGGAACTTCAGCCATGAAGAAAATTTGGAATTAGGTGACTGGGTAATCCGAAAAGGAATCAGGGCACAGATTTTTCGAAAAAAAATTACTTTGGTAAATGGAATGCTAGTGATGGAATATGAAGCTGGTCCCGCACTCTATTACAGTCCTGCTAACTTAAAGAACAACCATCTAAAAGGAGTAGTAATAGAAGGTACAGTACTGGCAACAGACAGGGAATTTATAAAAATGCAGTTTGATATGGATGCACTAACAGATATTAATGAGACTCAGTCATATCCATTCCCATATATGCCTGAATCAGGAAATGTGTTTTATTCAATGCCGGAACCAGGAACGAGAGAGTGTGTGTATTTCCCGGATGGATGTGAAGAGCATGGCTGTGTAATACACGGAAAGAGGGAATCGCTAGAGGAGTATCCGGATAGCAATGTAAAAGAGTTTCGTAGTTTTAAGGATAAGGTGTTGCGTATGGATCCAGGAAGCGTAGAGATTGAAGGTCAGGGAGATTCAGGAGCCAACACAATATTGCTAAGCGGGCATAAAGGCATGGAGATTCAGTCAAATGAGGAAATAAATATAAAAGCCAAAGATGATATCAAAATATATTCCGGTAGATTCTGTACAGTTACATCAGAGCATTCCATGTTATTGAACCAGAGTGGAACGGAGAATTCTATAGAAATGAGTGGAAATGATATGTTTTTTTCAGCAGAACAATACAGTTCTGCATCTTGTATGCGTCAAGGGAAAAAAACGAATATTGGGAAAGAGAAAGATGAAATACCGTGTGGAGTTATACTTGATTTTGTTGCGGCAGGTATTCCGTCTAGTGGAGGAAATGTATATGAACAAGCAGTATTAGGAGGACTTCCTACAAGTGTATCTAACTCTGAAAGCAGAGATATCCAATCTGTATTAGGGAAAAGAATCGCAAGGTAAAAATTTTATTAAAAGAGGTATTATATGGGCGAAACATGGAAAACGGACTACGAAAAAATAGATGGTTTTATAAAAAGAGACATTCGAATATGTCTTGATAAGAATCAGGATGAGTACATAGAACGGTTTATGAATCTGCCGCGCAGGAAATTTAACTTTAGCGCTGCTTTTTTCGGAAGCAGATGGTTTGTATACCGTTTAATGTTAAGGGAAGGAGTACTGTTTTGGGGTTTAGAGTTGTCAGTAACTGCGTTTGTCAGTACGCTATTAACAATTATAGGATACAAAAAGATGATGAATCTGGATGGTATGCGAACCATGATGATAATAGGCGGGGCGCTGGTATATCTGATCTTCTTTTTTATTGAGGGGTTCATAGCGGATCAGTTATATTGGAAAAAGTTAAAAAGAGAACTGACATCTTTTGGGCGGAAAGACAGTAATGAAGCTGCTGGTAAAGAAGAAATAGAAAAAATGAAAGAGTATACAGGGGTATCCATAAAGAGTATGATTTTCGTTTCCGCACTATGGGGAATAGCTAATAATCTGGTTTTGAAATATATCATGTATCCCATTATATTATGGGCTGTTAGTTTGTAATCAATTATAAAAAGTCGGGAGAAAGCAAATGGATTACTTCAGGATAAGTCAGGATAAAAGATACTTACATACGCCTGTTATAACAAATCTGAATGAGATTATTTTAAGACGAGCAGATACATCTATCGGTAATGCGTCAAAAATACCCGATATTAATGTGGGATTTGCTAAGCCGGAAGATCATATAGATTTTATAGATGTATTGGATTCTCAGATGTTTATGGTATTAGACAGGGTGAAAGATGTGTTTAAGATTTATGAACCGGGAATGACATTTAAAGCTGTCTGCATTTTGAACAATAAAACAGGTGCGTATGGGAATTATCATATTCCTGTTTTACCGGAAATTGATTGTTTGTCGCCAGAAAGTGAAGTTAGTCCGGATAAAAGTCATATAAACAGATTAGTTTTAAAAGAAGAGGTACCAGAAGATCGTGCGGTATTTAAAGTAAAAGGATTATTAACGGATGTTGTGGTAATTCGTTTGGATGTGGCAGAGAGTCTTTTACGGAGAAATATTAAGAAATACAATTTGAATCGGATTATTCAAAGTTAAAGAGGTAAATGAATGTTAATAGCAGAAGATAAAATGAAAGCAGAATTTCTCCTTAAAATGCATAAAATGGCTCAACAGGATTTTAAAGAAAGCTTAGAGATATGGAGCCCCCAAAGAGAACTTCTGATATCAAGAGCAAAAGTCTCTTTAGGGACAAGTCTCGAGTTGCTGTGTGAAAAATACAATTTATTGCAAAAAAAAGGAGAAACGCAAGAATTACACTATGTCTATTTGTCATTTCTGCGTACAAGTATATTATGTCATATGCCGTGGTACAGGCTTGATGCATATGATTCAAGGGATTGCATTTCTGATGTTGAATGTGGGGAGAGATGGGATATTCCTGAGATTTCAGGTTGTCTGTATTCAATAGTGAATAAAATTCAGATAGAATTCTCTAAACAAAGCCGTGTTAAAGAGTATGAACTGGATGAAATCACATATCAATTAGCAGAGCAGTATTATAAAGAATGCAAAAGTATGTTTGCTGAAATATTAGAGAAGATTCTAATTGATAAAGGAGAAAAGATTTTAGGAGAAAAGCGGGTGGACTTTATGATGGGAGAATTTTTAGGAAAAACAGATTTTATATTGAGATGGGAGCAGGGAAAAATCATATTTGATCAGGTAAATGAACAGCAGGGAGAGGAAGAGACAATGCTATAAACTAAATTCGATAATTTTCAATAAATTTTATAGGTTTACATATATAGAAAATATAATGAGAAAACAGGAGAAGGGAGGAGGCATTTCATGGAACGCTGGAAAGACAATAATTTACCAGCCATCTTGGAATATCCCTTTGATTTTGAAAGGTACATAGAGGAACGGCTTAGAGAAATTGATAATATAGATGAGCGGCAATATGCAAAAAAAGTACTTGTTGAGGGATTAGGAAAGCTTATCCGCTGTACGGAGGACAAGTACTGTCAGTTGGAAAAACGCATTTTGGAAGAGTTGGAAATCGGAGCGAACCAATATGAGACGGTTATGACTATTGTAAACCGGGATCATTACGATCCGACTAATAATACCCTGTATCCGGTTAATGAAGCAGATACGGAAATCGAAAAGTTGGCAGAATCTCTTTCTGATGATAGTCAAGTCTGGATCGGGAGTGTTTTTTTTAAGATAAATGAACAGAACAGAAGAAGATTTGAAGGAGTTCAAAGCTTTACCGGCATATTGAATGATAATGGCAGATACCAGGAAGCCAGGTTTTATATAAAACCCGCAAAACGTTATCGAGATATTATGGAACGGTTATATCAGGTATTTCAGGATAATCATATACCCTGGGAAACCATCAACACAGCATATTTGGACAAGTTTTATGATGTTTTTATTTGCATAGAAGATTTGGAAAAAGAAAATATTCCCAAATTTTCTGAAAATATAGAGATTGATTTTGGAGAGTTTAAGGAGTTTGTCTGCTATGATTTGATCCCTCTCTGGAATATGGAGTGGGTAAAGTTTGACAGCGCAGACTTCATGGTTCCCAGCATTAATGGAATTTATTATGAGCATGAATTCACGCTGGAGGACAAAGAAGAAGGAGACGGATACTTAATTGAATCCAGTGAGGATATCCTGGAAATACGGCATGAAAAGAATAAGATTGTGATTAAATCTGAAAAGGAAACATTTGAAAACTGGAAGGCTCTTCATATCATACAAAAAGAAACAATACGCTCTCTGGATTACATAGAGCCTCTGGTATCGAATCATAAAAATGATTCCTTTATCAGAAGGTATGCGGAAAACAGCCGGGCCCAGCTGATGACGAAAACAGATCTGTTCCGAAGGATCATGGAGTTGGATATCCGTGATTATATTGAAGTGGTTGGTTATGAAATCTGTTCAAATGGTAAGGATTTTCCAACTAAGGAAGGTATGAACTGGTTTGTACGAGATGAACTGTTTCCAATGGAAAGCAGAAAGGTATTACTCTTAAATTTCAGGGAAAAGGAACCTGGCCATTATCTAAATGACAGCATGGTCCGGTTTGTAATCTCTCAGATTCAATTAGAAATCAGCGAATACCGCTGTGAGGGAGTGATGGTATGAATTATGCATGGGAAGCCGCGCTTGCTGCAGACCGGGCAGGGATAAAACGGGAAGAAGTCCGGTATATACCAGTGAGTAACGGAAGTCCATATACAGAGGTAACGCTTGAGACAATTAACAGCAAGAGACTGGAAGAAAAGAGGGTGGAAATAAACCCTCTGTACCGATTCTCAAGAGAATTTTCAGAAATGTTTGATATCAATCTGACAGGTTTTGAAACGGCAAGAAACATCTTTTTTGATGCTGCCATGCAATACCTGGTACAACTGGATTTACGCCAGGGACTTTCCAAACAGGAATATGCACTGCGTTTTCTGCTAAGGGATTTGTTAGAGGGAGTATGTGGCAGCCAGGCAGCCAGGGTGGCTGAGCAGTTTGAAAAGGAAAAGCTTCGGCAGCTGCTGAGACTGATTTTAAAATTATATCAGTGCGGAAGCTCGATCTATTTGTTTCGGGAAGTTATGCGGTACATGTATCCGGATTCCATGGTTTATGCCAATAACGAAGCAGCACGTCAGGTACTGGTGTATGTGGGGCTTAAGGAGACAGAGGCAGAACGGGAACGGCTGGAATTTTTGCAGGATATGTTTCTTCCCATCAATTATCAGGTGTTTCTGTTCTGGGAACATCATTTTGGTATTATTGATGTGGAGGAGACAATGGAATTTGATCAGGTTGTTTTGTTTTGATGACAGACAATTGTTAAGGTGTGGAGGTAGCGATGAAATATTTTTTAATGCAGGATACGCCGGAGTTAAAATATGCTCCCAAATTAAAGAATTGGTATGGAAAATTTGATGTGAGAGATATCTGTTTAGATGGTTTTCCCAAATTGCCTAATATACAGCAATTTGCTATAGAGCAATCAGATAATACTATATTTACAGATGTTATATTATTTCCTTTTCTGTTGGTGTCTCCAATATTTAAGGATGTTATTAATCTATACCGTGAACGCTGTTTTTTTTGCAATGTCCTGTTGACAGACCAGGTTAAAAGAGAATCAAAAATGTATTATTTGCCGGTTCTCGATGAGGCGACAAATATTCAAATGCGAAAAAAGGAATATAAAGATGGAGTTTGTATTTCTGGAAATGATGAGTCAGAAGAAGAGGTGCTTGATTTGAACAGGAATCTTTTCTGGATAAGGGATTCTGGAAAAAGGCATATTATTTTATCGTTGGATATAGCAGAGAGTCTTATACGACGGGAAATAACCGGACTTGGTCTATGTGAGGTGGAATTATACTGCAAAAGTAATAATGGAAAGTAGAAGGAAAATATTATGGGTAATGAAAAGGAAGTTAAACCAGGAGTCAAAGTTACCAGTGAAGCCGTGTTTATAGGGGATTTTAAATTCAATTATCAGGGTAATCTTATTAAAAAATATAAGGAATGGAAAGATGCCTGTCATGGTGATGTGTCCGGGTACGAGCAAAAGGTCAAGGAACTTATGGCAATGCATTATTCTTTTTATGGTCAATTTCAAAAAGAGAGTAAATATGTTAAAAGCGGATCTGTTTTATGGTGTAGTGGAGGAAGCAAATTGACTGCATTTGATATTTTGAAAGACCATGGTGTGAAGCACAAGGATGGAAGCCCGATAGGAATCTGTAGTGATTGCAAAGCGAATGAAAATATATATTCCTTTGAAGGCTGTGCGATGCCGGCACCAGCCGGGTATCCAGAGAGACCGGTTATAACCGTAAAATCAAAGCAGAAGACTGCTATGCAAAAATGTATCCCTATGTTGAATGGTAGCTGGAACAAGACTAAAAGTTCTAGAATTAGAATATGGAATGAATCGACTGGTAGTTATGAGGAAGCTATTTCGACTGGTGATTTTCTTACATGTTTTTATGGAGGTATTATAAGTGTAGTTGAGGTGCCTGAAAATAATGATTTGGTTAAAGAATATGTTACTGCCGAGCAACTTATAGCAATTGGTTGGAGAGAAGATGTAGTTACCACTGCAATGGTTAAAGAATTAAATAGGGTTTTGAAAGAATATGATATTACGGACATAAACAGTATAAGGCATTTCATTGTGCAAGCTAGTCATGAATCAGATGATTGGAATCATAAGGGGTATGGTGATGGTTTGATTGAAATTGGTTCAAAGTCATATCTGGAAGGGAAGAAATATTGGCCATATATAGGTGCTGGATATATACATTTAACATGGGAGTATAATTATCAGAAATTTAGTGATTATTTGAAAAATAATAAAAATGTTGATGATCCATTAATTATGTCAGAAGGTCCTAAACGTATAGCAAGTACGTATGCATGGGAAAGTGCAGCATACTTTTGGAGTGTACTTAGTGATGCAAATGAAGTTGCAAGTCATAAAGACGTTAATCCTGATAAATTGTCTCAAATTGTGAATAAATATGATATAAACTCTTTCTCGAAAAGAGCAGATATTTATTATAACAAGGTTGTACCAAATATAAAATAATTTAATTTTTTGTAGTTAAAATATTTATATTAAAACGATAAAAGATTGTTACAATTTATTAAATAATGGAGACCAGCTATGAAAAAAAATAAGTATATTATAGTACTGATTTTTATATTTTTATTTTGTATTTGCATTGTCGGTATATATATTAATTACACTAATAATACAATAAAAAAAGTTGTGCAAAATAAAAAAAATGAAAATTCACAAGACATAGACTTTGAGTTTATAACAAAAAAATATAGCCAATATGATAAGACAAAGCAAATTAATATTGATATTTCATATCCTGAGATTCATAATTTTTCAGATAAAAAAAAGCAGAAAATTATTAATGATTTAATTAAAGAAGCTGCATTAAATCCATATAATAGTATTTCGAATAATGATCAAGGAATCGTACAAGGCACCAGTTGGTCTATAGATTATAATATTATATATGTTACAGATAGTGTGATTAGCATTATTTTTGAAGGATATCTATACGTACAGGATAATGCTAATGGCATTAATTGGATTTATTCTACGAATATTAATCTTATTTCTGGAAAAAAAATAAAAATATCTGACATCTTTTACAATACATTTAAAGATAAACTAAATTTTAATTACTTTAAAAGTATAGATACAGATACCCAAGATGCTGAACAATCCGCTTTAGATGAATTATTTAATTATCATAAGAATGATTTTGATAATAGTGATGATAATTTCTATTTTACTAAAGATAAATTTATAATAATTTTACCGATTGACAATTATTATAGATTCGCTTCGGATTATTCTGACTTATTGAGTACTATGAGGGAAGATAGTATAATCTGGAAATCCATTTTTGCTGGTTATGGTATCTCACAATATGACAATCAAAAAGAGAATTATATCGAATTAAATACAGCTAAAAATCAAAAAATAGATGCGTATGAGTTGAGGAATGCAATTTCATATAATCAACTATTTTATGGAAAATGGAAAATAGTTGATTATATACCAGCGGATTTATCACTACCTACCACTTATTCTGGGTTTGATGAAGATGGTAATTTTAAAGGACCTGATGTCACAAATGTAATTGGAGAGGAAATAACTTTTGAAGAAAATTATGCAGAATTTTCTGGGAATAAGCATCAGTTTGTATATGGACCAGAAACTTATACGCATGCTTTACAATCTGATCAGGAACAAATTGGCTATAATTATGCTAAGAGTTTAGGGATTAAAGGTGAGTATTATTCAATAGTATACTTTTTATTGCCTGATAATTATCAAGTGGACCAAAGTACAAAATACATACATCAAATACGAATTGATGATTTATGTTATTTATATATTAAGGACAATGAAACTATTTATGCTTCTAATGGAATAATAACTTATTTATTAAAAAGGTTAGATTAGAAATATAAATTTGCAAGACTACTGTACAGTGAGAAGTATGAAGGAGAGAAAACAATGAGAGAAGAAAAGCTGGTTATTCGTCCATTTGAAGATCTTCAAATTCTGGAATATGAGTCAATCCAGAAAGTGAATGAACACGCGCAGGCGGAGTTAAGAGGCCGTATTCCGTTTGACAGAAAAGAAGACTATATGAAAGTAGGAAAGCGCCAGACTTGGGCACAGGTAGTTGCCATATCTGCAGAGGAAGAATCCATTCTGTTTTACGGAGTAATCAGTCAGCTTAACCTGGAAATAAAAGATGGAACCTGTTTTGTGAGCTTAAGTCTGCGTTCCGGTACTCAGCTCATGGATTACCAGGAACACATAAGAAGCTTTCAAAAGGAAGATCTTACATTCAGTAGTCTTTTGGATATCTGTGGCCAGGGGTATGATGGCGCCGCCAAAATTATGACAGAGGGAAAAGGAAAGAGCATCGGTCATTTTATCATGCAATATGGTGAAACAGACTGGGAATTTATAAAACGGCTTGCTGCAATGAATCAAACGGTGGTTTTTGCGGACTGCTCCACCAGAGGAGAAAAATATCATTTTGGGACACCTGAGAGAGAGGCGGTTTCAGAGGACACCTCAAGCGAATACCAGACACAATATGATATACAGGAATATTGGTATAAGAAAAATCATGGTCTGTCTGTTCAGCCTGAAGATACGATGTCCTATATATGGGAAAGTCGTGAAATACATAAATTAGGGGAAAGAAGAACGGTTGCTGGAAAGCAAATGTTCATTTGGAAGCTGGAATCATATTTAAAGGGAAATGAATTATACCATACGTGTTACATGAAATCCAAATCAGGATTAAAAGTACCGACGATAAATAATCACCATATTACAGGCGTTTCCTTATCAGGAAGTGTAACGAAGGTTAAAAATGAGTTGGTTCAGATTAAGATATTTGATGATGAAAATATGGAAAACTCAGGATCATGCTGGTACTCCTTCTCCACTGTATATTCATCCGCAGATGGGACGGGTTGGTATTGTATGCCGGAGATTGGAGATACGGTAAGACTTTATTTCCCTACATCAAAGGAACAAGAGGCATATGTGGTCAGCGCGTATCACGAAAGTGGCGCATCACTCAGGAAACACCCGGAGTGTAAATTCTGGAGAAATAAAGAAGGCAAAGAAATACAGCTATCCCCAGAACGTATTTTATTGACAAATAATGATGGTACTTATATTGAACTGTCCGATGATAATGGTATTGAAATAGTAAGTGAAAGTTCCGTGACTGTAAAGTCTGGAGGGAGTCTCAGCATAACCAGTTCTAATTCTTCCATTGAAATGAGTGCTCCAAAGAAAATTCGATTAAAGCAAGGGGATACGGAAATGAATTTAGGTGGTGATATTGGTATGCAGGGAGCAAAAATCATGCTGTGATTTTATTGTAAGGAGGGAAAAAAATGGAGATAAAACTTGCTGACAATTTAAAGATAGAAACCAATATTCCTATTCTTCATGTGGAACAATTCTGTTATTTATGGAAGCCTGACTGCCATGCTTCACTTAAGCTGGAGGGTTATTTAGACAGAAATATCATGTGGAATCCAGAACAGTCTTATGATAGCCGTATTAAGATATGGATGGAAAACAGTACAGGCGATCAGATTATTTATCATGGTTATATTGTGAAAGTGGAGATAAAAAACATGGGAGGGACAAGTCAGATCAAGCTGGAGGCTTTGTCCGCCTCCTGCCGGTTGGACAGGCGTGTTTTAAGCTCTTCATTCCAGAATCCTGTCATAACCTTTGGAGAAGTGGTTAGAGAGGCGGTTCAGACTGAAGGCGGCCAGGTAATACGTGATCGGGAGAATGATAAAGAGATTATAAATCCAGTCATACGGTATGAAGAGACAGCCTGGGAATTTGCAAAACGCCTTGGTAGTTCTATGGGAAATTATATTATTCCGGATATAGAAACTGGAAATCCCAATATCTGGTTTGGAATGAGAAAAGGGAAAGAAGTTCCAGCACTTCAGGAAGATCAGTGTATTGTAAAAATGTGTACCATTGGCATAAAGACGGGAATATTTATAGAGGCGGAAGGAAGAACTTTTTACAAAATTGGTGATCGGATGACATATTTGGGTCAGAAAACAACAATTCTAGAAGTTCAGGGACGCTATGAACGCGGAGAACTTATTTTCACCTATGTACTGGAGGATATGTCTGTCCATCAACCGTGTTCCCGTTATGAGAACAATCATGCCGGGCTGGGGCTTTGGGGAACTGTACAGGAGGTTAAGGGTGAAACTGTGAAACTGGCACTTGATATTGATGATGGTAAAAATACTGGAGATTATTTTCACCCATATTGCCCTGAAACGGGAAATGCACTCTATGCAATGCCAGAAAAGGGAGCAAGAGCACTTTTGTATTTCTTAGGTGGGACTGAGCGGAACGGAACTGTTATACACTGTTTAAATGGGAATCAAAATCAGGGACAATATTATAAAGACAGAGCTCTGGATATAGAGGGTGGAAATTCCCTCAGCTTGTCAAAAGAAGTGGTGAGCGTCTGCAGAGGTCAAAAACATAGACTAACTCTTGAGGATGATTCTGTTACCATAAAGACATCAAAGGAGCTGAAAATAGTGGCAGAGGGTAAGATAAGATTAAAAGCAAAACGAATAACTGTAAGCACAGCGGATGAACTCAATATATGTCAGGGGTAGCGGAAAGGAATTGAGAAAACGATGGAATATTTTGATGAAGAGCTGTTGGAAGCGAAAAGAAAGCTGGAGTTTCAGAAACATACATCATTAGAAACTGGCATGTATGCCGGAGAAGAGTTGATTACGTTTACATATACAACATTGGAAGACTTTGGAATAAGATTGCCCCTGCCGGAACAGATGGTAGTTATGCCAGAGGATATGAAAAATGCAAAGTATCCTTCGTTAGATGCTCCTGAGCTTATTTTGACAGACTTAAGCAGCACAGTAAATATTTGCTTTAATTCTTTACCTGTGGTTCTGGCCGATGAAGAAATCAGGTCTATGAGTGTTCAGTTCCAGAATGCCTTGCAAAACATGAATCCCTCTATTGCAATTAAGAACCAGACGGATACAAATACAGAGCAGGGTAACGAAATGAGTTGGTTTGAGTATAAAGGATATCATTTGGATGGACAGAGTTATAACCGATGTTACCTGATTCGTTTGAGAAAAACAGTGTTACATGGAACATTTAGCTGTAAGTTAAAAGACAAAGATCACTGGTTGGATATAGTTAATAAAATATTCCTGGCAGTTGAAGAGATTTTGTAATAGTATCTGGTGATATTGAGCTAAGGAGGAGAGGAATATAATGGCTGGTAAAGAAGTAAAAGTAAAAGATGGAGTTACTGTTACGGATGAAGCCGTGTTTATCGGAGATTATATGTTTGAAATTGAAGGAAATATAATACAAAAATATAAGAAGAAACAGGATGCTATTCATGGTGATGTGGCAGAATATGAAGAAAAAGTTAAGGAAATCATGGCAAAACATTATGCCTTCTATGGGAAATTCCAGAAAGAAAATCAATATGTAAAAAGAGGTTCCATTTTAAAATGCAGCGGAGGAACTAAATTAACTAAATTTGATCTTCTAAAAGATCACGGGGTAATGGAATTTGGGGGTGGACCAATTGGCATATGCTCTGATTGTAAAACAGATCATAATATCTATTCTTTTGGTGGCTGTAATAAGCCTACGCCGTCAGGATACCCGGAAAGACCACTAGAAATTCCGACTATAAATTCAAAATTCCCATTTTTAATGCATAAATGTATTCCGCTTTTAAATGGTAATTGGAGTAAAACTAATAGTGGCAAGCTTCGAGTATGGGACGAAGAGAAGAAAGAATATTGTGATGCAATCACTACAGGAGATTATCTGACATGCTTATATGGGGGGATAATAAGCGTTATAGAAGTACCCCAGAAGGTAAATACAAAAGAAGAACTTATTTCATTAGAAAAAATGATTAGTTTAGGATGGACCCAAATACAATGCGGTTATAATATAAAAGGGACTGATACCCAAAGCCCAATTAATGATATGAATTCAGAAATCACTAGGCGTTTTAGAGATGTTAATCAAGGGGATATTGATAAATTAAATAATTTATTTAAAAAATATGATATTAATACGAAAAAAAGAATTTGTGCATTTTTTGCAGAATGTTCGGCGGAAACTAGTGATGGAAAAGGATTAATTGAACAGGCAGTAGACAAAGGGGATACTAAAAAACTTAATATTAAATACTTATTTTCCGCTAAACCCACAAGAGCAAATTTGAAAAAATGGTTTGATGATAATAGAAAATATAAGTATATTTATCGCGGAGGAGGTACAATACAGCTTACTTGGGATTATCATTATACTGAATTTAATAATTGGATGATACAAGAACTTGGAATAAAAGATGAGAAGATTATTAAGCTTGGAGCAGAATATGTTGCTTCCACATATCCATGGGAAGCTGGTGTATTTTACTGGGAGCGTTATAACTTAAATGAAAAGGCTGATAAATTAAAGGATAATTATGTGTGGAGAGACATTGATATTATTACTAATGTCGTCAATAGTGGTATGTCAGAAGCTGAAAAAACAAATAGGGATGATAAATATAAATTGTGGCTAAATAATTTCACATTAAACAAGCAGTAAAATGATAAAAAATAATTCGAAAATACAAAGTATAACCCAATATTTCTAGAAGGAGAGTCAATGTCAAAATTTACTAAAATATTAATATCTTGTCTGCTAATTATTATAACGGCTTTATTGGTATTAAAGCAAAATATATTAATAGAAAAAACGATGCATACAAGTACTGTTAATTCAAAAGAGGATATTGAAAATTCTAAACCTGAAATAGTTTGTACAACAGATGAAACGGCAGGTATAAGCAAAGAGGATTTAGAGAGTAAATCAATAAAAGATCTGAAAAGTAGAGATTATTTAGAGGTTTATAATAATTTAACAAAGGAGCCTGAGTACAAAATTTATATAGAATCTTACTCACAAAATTCATCATATATAGAATATCCTCAAATTGAAGGTATGAAAAGTGAAGAGTTGCAAAACAAAATTAATACTATGTTAAAAGACGAAACTATAAAAGGGCCTAAAACTGATGGCGGTAAGAATTTTGTTGATTTAAAAAAAACAGATGTTATTTATGAGTACTCAACTCGAATTGGATTTACTAACGAATTTATTGCTAGTTTTGAGTATTCATTTGAATCTATTGATCCGTCCAGCACCGTCACAGGAATGAATCATAGATATTTTTACATCACTATTAATATGAAAACGGGTGAAAGGATTTACCTTACAGATTTTATGGAGGTAGATGACCGACTAATAAATAGTGGTGTTCCAGGTGCACCAGAACCTGATTATAATGGGGTTGTAACACCTTCATTTTATAGGTTTAAAGATGCTTTTAGGATATACACTTCTGATGAGGAGAGAGATTCATACCATACAAATACTCCAGAATGGATAATTGAAACACTTAAGGATAAATCAGCCGAAACAAAATGGTTTATTGAGAAAAATAAGGATATTACATTCTATGCAGGTATTGACTATAACTTTGTTACTATTCCTATTGCAGAGATTAAAAATGCAATACATCCTGAATATCTGGAAATACTAGGCGAATAAATCAGTAAAGAAGTAATTACTAATTTCAAGATTTTGTTGACTTTATAATTAACATTATAATTCGCCGAGAAGAGTAAAGTAAACATAAGTATTTATTAAGAGCTATTCAGAGGAGGATTAAATTGTATAAAAAGATTTATACATTATTGTCTTTGTTTATTATTACAATACTGATTTTGGCAAGTGTTAAAATAAAACAATATAATAATGACCTAAAGTCAATAAACTGTTCTCCTACAGTAGATGAAATATCTGATAATACAAATAATAAAACAAAGAGTGATTTAATAGAATTAAAACAATATACCGGAAACAGCACCTTATATGGTTTATGGAGCCTTGATAAAGTTGTAATGAAATCTGGATTAGTTGAGACTGGTCTTGAAAAGTATATTGGATTAAAAATTATGTATTTGCCACAATACATAACTTTTAACCTTGAAAAGTACAATAATCCACAATATAAGTATATTACAGAATTAGTACCAGAATTTAATGGAAAATATGATTATCGGGCTCCAAACTTTTACTATTTTATTAAAGAAGAAGGAATTCAAATAGATGGAATAAATAATTATGAT
>NZ_JAWONS010000183.1:0-293 GCF_033342255.1 Clostridium boliviensis | reverse complement strand
AGACGGCGTCGGTGATGTCTCCACCGACGTTGTCAAAGTAGATGTCCACTCCCTTCGGGCAGGCTTCCGAAAGGGCCTTTTTCATGTCGGGGACGGTTTTGTAGTTGATCGCCGCATCGAAGCCCAGCTCTTCCGTGATATACCGGGTCTTTTCCTCCGAGCCGGCGATGCCGACCACGCGGCATCCGTGGAGCTTGGCGATCTGCCCGGCGGCGCTCCCCACCGCTCCGGCGGCTCCGGAGACCACCACCGTTTCACCGGGCCTCGGCTTGCCGATGTCCACCATGCCGAAA
>NZ_JAWONS010000182.1:0-260 GCF_033342255.1 Clostridium boliviensis | reverse complement strand
GGGCCATACTAGTACTGGATGCATCTGCAGGATATCGCGGCCGCCATCTGCCCTACGTTTGAGGGTTATAAGCTGGGTAGTATTACTCCTACTAACGGGCTGCATACCTCCATCTTCTAGCAGGTGTGGTCAGCTTCTCAGTGTAATCGGAAGGGACCTGTGAAAAAAAGGTTCAAAAGCACTGATGGGCAAGTGTTCTCCAGACGGTCTTAGAACGGACATTAGCGGTTTTGACAGATAAGGATCCCCCGGGCCATACT
>NZ_JAWONS010000181.1:0-512 GCF_033342255.1 Clostridium boliviensis | reverse complement strand
AATGGACCTTGGCAAACAGCCTTTTGCCTCGGAGGCGGTATTGGAAAAAGTAGTAGGGATAGAAAAGCCGGCTTTGAATCCGTACCGATCGGGAACGGGTAGCGCGGGCGACGGACTCGGTCAGCAGAGAAGGGTCCCCGGTCGTCGGAATCGCGGCGATCCGTTTCATCCTTCTGTCACTCCCTTACCGGAATCAGGCGATGCTCCCGCAGATGACGGGCGATATTCAACGCTTCCGGTGCCAACTCCCGCGCCGAATGCCGATCCACCGCACCGGAAATTTTTCTGCCGTGTTTAGCCTCCTCGACGGCATCCTGTATCCCCTGGGAAGGATCTTTTCCGAAGAGGTTGCCGATGAGCATTCCCAAAACGGAGAACAACAGCCCGCCGATAAAGGGATGAATCGCCGTCACGCTCTCCAACCCCGCCTGCGTCCAAACAATGTGGGTTGCCGCTCCGAGCACCATCGAGCAGATCGCCCCCACCCGGTTCGCTTTTTTCGAGTAAACGGA
>NZ_JAWONS010000180.1:0-349 GCF_033342255.1 Clostridium boliviensis | reverse complement strand
AGTATGGCCCGGGGGATCCTAGAGACCATTCGCGATTCCATGAGACTCCAAGGGTTCTGCACAACTTATGCACCTCTATTAGATCATTGTGTTCTACGAAGCCTGGACTGCATTACATATTCACAACCAACATGAGAAGAGCGGAATAGATGGCCGGATGTTTGGTGGCTTTGATATATTGTGAGGAGCATTGCGAACCCTAGAGCTGTCCGGTCAAATAACCCCCTCACAATAAGTGTAATGTCATGGGATAATCAAAAGACTAAGGGAGGGCTTTTATAGAAGGCGTGAGGTCATGCTATCCCCCTCTGAAGACGCGGCCGCGATATCCTGCAGATGCATCCAGTAC